>JBGSWX010000131.1:0-5223 GCA_041751695.1 Burkholderiaceae bacterium
GACGGCGCGAAAGTCAGCGATCGCGCGCTGGTCGTCAAGCGCGGAACCTACGTGATTCAGATCGGCAAACGCAAATGGACGCGAGTGACGGTCGAGTAGATCGCGCTGGTTCGAGGCATCTGCGCCACCGCTGCTGCTGCGACATTACCTCGCACGAGATGTTTTTCTTTTTTACCTCACAAAAGAGAAACGTTCCGACGCGCAAGCGTTTGGCCCGGCGGCGCTGCCTTCAGAGTCGTCGCCCGAGGAGCGGAGCCAAGCCGGGGCCGTTAAGCGAAACAGCGCTTTAGCCCTGTTTCGCGCCGGCTTGGCGAGTACCGCAGGGTCGGCACGAAGTGCCCGACGACTCAGGCAGCGCCGCCGGGCCAAACGCTTGCGCGCTGCGACTAAGCGGCTTCCCCCAAGTACGCCTCTCTCACCTTCGGATCGTTCAGCAGCGACTTCGCATCGCCCGATAGCGTGATCAAACCCGATTCCATCACGTACCCGCGATGCGCGACCTCCAATGCAAGGCGCGCGTTCTGTTCGACCAACAGCATCGGCACCTTTCGCTCGGCCACCGAACGAATTACTTCGAACACTTTTTCGACCAGGATCGGCGCCAAGCCCATCGACGGCTCATCGAGGAGCAACAGTTTCGGCTGGCTCATCAAGGCGCGCGCCATCGCGAGCATTTGCTGTTCGCCGCCTGACAGTGTTCCCGCGAGTTGTTTCGCGCGTTCCTTCAGTCGCGGAAAGATCGAGAACATCTGATCGATGTCGCGCTTGATGCCGTCGGCGTCCTTGCGTACGAACGCACCCATCTGCAAATTCTCGGTGACGCTCATGCGTGCGAACACGCCGCGGCCTTCGGGCACCATCGCCAGACCGCTGGTCAGCAACTGAAAGGGTGCCCGGCCCTTCGTTGACGCACCCATGTAGTCGACTTCGCCGGTCCACGCCTGGGTGCCGGTGATCGCCTTCAGGGTCGTCGTCTTACCCGCGCCATTGGCGCCGATCAACGTCACGAGCTCGCCGGCGCGCACTTCCAGATCGATGCCTTTGACGGCTTGAATTCCTCCGTATGCAACATGAAGGCCGGATACGCGGAGCACGACATCGCTCATGCAGAGACTTTCGTTGCAACGGTCGTGTGCGCGGCGCCGAGATACGCCTCGATGACCGCGGGGCTGCGCTGTACGTCGGCCGGTGTACCGACGGCGATTGTCTTTCCGTAGTCGAGCACGGTGACCCGATCGCACAGGCCCATCACGAGTTTGACGTCGTGCTCGATCAACAGGATCGTGACGCCGTCGCGGCAGATCGCTTCAAGAAGCGCGCGCAGCGCGAGTTTTTCGGTCGCGTTCATGCCGGCTGCGGGTTCGTCCAGCGCGAGCAGTTTCGGATCGGTCGCCAGTGCGCGCGCGATCTCGAGCCTTCGTTGGTCACCATAGGCAAGCGTGCGTGCCTGGTAGTCAGCGTACTTCGCCACGCCGACGTACTCCAACAACTCGAGCGAGCGTTGCCGGATCGCGCGCTCTTCAGCGAGGGTGGCGCGCGTGCGCAGGATCGCACCAAGCGCCGTGGCCTTGGTCCGCACGTGACGGCCCACCATCACGTTCTCCATCGCAGTCATGTCCGGAAACAGCCGGATGTTTTGGAACGTGCGCGCGATGCCGGCGGCCGCGACCTTGTGCACCTCGCTTGGCGAGTAGGGTTTGCCGGCGAGTTCGAAGGTGCCCGAGTCCGGGGCGTACAGGCCGGTGACGACGTTGAAGAACGTCGTCTTGCCTGCGCCGTTCGGTCCGATCAGCCCGTAGATCTGCCCGCGTTCGATGTCGATACCGACATCGGACAGCGCCTGCAACCCGCCGAAGCGCTTGTTAACGCCTGCTACTTTGAGAACGACGTCGGCCACCGCCAGCTACGCTCAAGCCGCCAGCGGCGAATGCCGCTGCACGACTGGATTCACTCCATGCTCGGGCGCCGGCCACAAACCTTTTGGCCGATACAGCATGATCAGCACCATCGCGAGGCCATACAGCATCATCCGCAAAATCTCGGCCGGCAGAATCACTGTGCCGAACAAGAACATCTGCGTCGGCTCGACGGTATATCGCAAAAATTCAGGCAGGACCGCCAACAATATGGCGCCCACAATCACTCCCGGTATGTGGCCGATTCCACCGAGCACGACCATCGCCAGAACGATGATCGATTCGTTGAGCACGAAGGATTCGGGCGACACGAATCCTTGAAAGGCAGCGAACATGGCGCCCGCGACGCCGCCGAAGGTTGCGCCAAGCGCGAACGCAAGCAGCTTGACGTTGCGGACGTTGATCCCCATCGCTTTCGCGGCGATCTCGTCTTCCCGGATCGCCATCCACGCACGGCCCAGTCGTGAATCCTGCAGGCGCATGCAAATGACGACCGTGATGATCGTCAGCACGAGAAAGAGGTAGTAGTACAGCACCAGCGATGACACTTCGTAACCGAAGAAATTTATGGTTTTCGAAAACGTGACGCCCGCGATCGTGATGGGATCGATCAGCGTGATGCCCTGTGGTCCGTTGGTGATATTGAGCGGCGAGTTCAGGTTGTTGATGAAAATGCGGATGATTTCGCCAAACCCGAGCGTGACGATCGCGAGGTAATCACCGCGCAGTTTCAGGACGGGCGCCCCGAGCAGGATGCCGAAAAAGGCCGCGATCGCGGCTCCAAACGGCACCACAAGCCAGATCGACAGATGCAACCCCTCCGGAAACGCCTGCGCGATCCAGGCGAACTGTTGCGTTAAGTGAGGTGAAGCCAGCAGCGCGTACATATAGGCGCCGACCGCATAAAACGCGATGTAGCCGAGGTCGAGCAAGCCGGCGAAGCCGACGACGATGTTCAAGCCCAGCGCCAGCATCACGTACAAACAAGCGAACGCGAGAACTCGAATCCAAGCGTTACCGAACTGACCCGCCACCCAAGGCAGCGCCATGAGCGTGGCGGCAAGGAAGAATGCGGCGATCCACGCAGCGCGGGGATCTTTGCTCAAACGCGGAAGAAGAAGGCCCATCGTGCGGGTGTCTAAGCGCGATCGGCCACGCGCTCGCCGAGCAGCCCCTGCGGCCGGAAGATCAGGACACCCACCAACACAAGGAAGGCGAATATGTCCTGATAGTGCGAGCCCAGGATGCCGTTGGTGAGATCGCCGATATATCCAGCTCCCAGCGCCTCGATCAGTCCGAGCAGCAGGCCACCGAGCATCGCGCCGGGGATATTGCCGATGCCGCCCAGCACAGCCGCGGTGAACGCTTTCAATCCGGGAGTGAAGCCCATAAAGAAGTGAGCGGTGGAATACGTGGCGGCCCACATCACTCCCGCGACCGCAGCGAGGGCCGCGCCGATCGCGAACGTCAGCGCGATGACGTAGTTGGGGTTGACTCCCATCAAGCCGGCAACGCGCGGATTTTCTGCCGTTGCGCGCATCGCGCGGCCGAGCTTGGTGCGATTCACCAGCACCATCAAGCCGATCATGATGATCGCCGACGTGACAATGACCAGCGCGCGCGTGATCGTAATCGTGGCGCCGAGAAACTCAATCGGCCGATCGTCGAGCAGCGTTGGGAAAGTAAGGAAGTTGCGTCCCCACACGATCATGGCGAACGTTTGCAGCAGAATCGAGACGCCGATCGCCGTGATCAACGGCGCCAAGCGCGGAGCATTACGCAGCGGCCGGTACGCAACGCGTTCGATGATCAGGCTCACGGTGATGCACACCGGAATCGCAGCCAGCACACCTACGATCAACAGCAACCATCCGGGCGCGTCGACGAAGACGGGCTGCAGAAACAGGATCGTCGAAAGCGCGGTCAGGGCCCCGACCATCAACACGTCACCGTGCGCGAAGTTGATCAGATTCAGGATCCCGTAGACCATCGTGTAGCCGAGGGCGATCAGCGCATACATGCTGCCCAATACCAGCCCGTTGATGATCTGCTGCAGAAGTAGTTCCATGCGCGATCCTTACGGGTTGGCCCCCGGCTGTGGCTTCGGCGATCATCGTAGCAAGGCCGAGCAAATCCACATAAAAAAACGGCGCCGCATGGGCGCCGTTTCATCGAGCTGTAGCGATTACCGAACGGTAGACAGATACGACAACTTTCCGTCCTTGACTTCGAACATCGAAATGGCGCCGTCCTTGACGTCCCCTTTCGCATCGAACGCGACCTTGCCCGTCAGCCCGTCGTAGCTGGTATCGCGCAACGCGGTCGTGATCGAAGCGCGATCGGCCTTGCCTGCCTTTTTCATCGCCTCCACGATTACAAACACCGCGTCATAGCTGTACGGCGAATACACCTGAACCTCGCTGTTGAAGCGCTTCTTGTACCTGGCGACAAAGTCCGCGCCCTTGGCGAGTTTCTCGACGGCTTCTCCGGCGTTCGAGCACTTCATGATGTCGGCGGCATTGCCGGCCAGCTTGATGAACTCAGGCGAACACACCCCGTCACCGGCGAGCAGGGTCGATTTCATACCGAGCTGCTTCATCTGCTTGGCCATCGGCGCTGCGGTGGCGTCCATCCCGCCGTACATCACGACGTCGGGTTTCAGCGAGCGGACCTTGGTCAAAATGGCGTTGAAGTCGCTCGCCTTGTCGTTCGTGAACTCGCGCCCGACCACCTTCAGACCTTTTTCCTTGGCGAATTTTTCGAACTCGTCAGCCAGGCCCTGGCCATAGGGTGTGCGGTCGTCGATGACTGCAACGGTCTTCGCCTTCATCGCACCTGCGGCAAAGTTGGCCAGTGCCGCACCTTGCTTGTCATCGCGCGCGACCACGCGAAACGTCGTCTTGAACCCCTGCTCGGTCAGCTTGACCGCGGTCGCAGACGGCGAAATGTGCGACAGATTCGCATCCGAATACAGCTTCGACGCGGGAATCGTAGTGCCCGAGTTCAGGTGGCCCACCAACGCGACCACGCCATCGTCGATCATCTTCTGAGCGACCAGCGTGCCATCTTTCGGATCGGCCTTGTCGTCGCCGGTCAGAAGCTCAAGCTTGACGGTCTTATCGCCCATCTTGACGCCGCCGGCCGCGTTGATTTCCTCAACCGCAAGCCGGGCGCCGTTTTCGTTGTCCTTGCCCAGGTGGGCGATTGCACCCGAAATCGGGCCGACGTGTCCGATCTTGACCACATCGGCCGCGGGTGCCGCTGCGGCCGGGGCCGGTGTCGGCGTCGCTTTCGGGGCGGGCGTTTC
>JBGSWX010000132.1:0-10985 GCA_041751695.1 Burkholderiaceae bacterium
AATATCGGCGGTGTCGGCTTGTTCGAAGTGATGGAGGAAGCGGTCCGTACGCATCGCGCCGCGTTTTCCGACGATCCGGTGCTTTCCACCCAGCTTGACGCCGGCGGCGAGTATCAGTGGCGCGTGCGCGGCGAGCAGCACATGTGGACGCCCGACGCGATCGCCAAGCTTCAGCATTCGACGCGCTCCAACAACTATCAGACGTACAAGGAATACGCGGAGCTGATCAACGACCAGTCGCGCCGGCACATGACGCTGCGCGGATTGTTCGAATTCAAGTTCGATCCCGCGCAAGCGGTCCCGCTGGCGGAAGTCGAGCCGGCGGCGAGCATCGTCAAGCGTTTTTCCTCCGGCGCGATGTCGCTCGGTTCGATCTCCACCGAGGCGCACACGACGCTCGCGATCGCGATGAATCGCATCGGCGGCAAGAGCAACACCGGCGAAGGCGGCGAAGATCCGATGCGCTACCGGCAGGAGCTGCGCGCGGGTGCGAGCGTTATCGAAGAAGGCGCGACGCTGTCGAGCGTGCTCGGGCGCGATCGGGTCGAAGTCGATACGCCGTTGCGTGCGGGCGATTCGCTGCGCTCGAAAATCAAGCAGGTCGCGTCGGGCCGCTTCGGCGTCACGACCGAGTATCTGATCAGTGCCGATCAGCTTCAGATCAAGATGGCGCAGGGTGCAAAGCCGGGCGAAGGCGGCCAGTTGCCGGGGCACAAGGTCAGTGCGTATATCGCCGAGTTGCGCTACGCGGTACCGGGGGTCGGCCTGATTTCGCCGGCGCCGCATCACGACATCTATTCGATCGAGGATCTGGCGCAGCTGATTCATGATTTGAAGAATGCGAATTCGCAGGCGTCGATCAGCGTCAAGCTGGTGTCGGAAGTTGGCGTCGGCACGGTGGCCGCTGGTGTGGCGAAGGCGAAGGCCGATCACGTCACGATCGCCGGTCACGACGGCGGCACCGGCGCATCGCCGGTGTCGTCGATCAAGCACGCCGGCACGCCTTGGGAGATCGGACTGGCCGAGACGCAGCAAACGCTGGTGCTCAATCGACTGCGCAGCCGCATCGCGGTGCAGGTTGACGGGCAGATGAAGACCGGTCGCGACGTCGTCATCGGTGCATTGCTCGGCGCCGACGAGTTCGGTTTCGCGACTGCACCGCTGGTGGTGCAGGGCTGCATCATGATGCGCAAGTGCCATCTGAACACGTGCCCCGTGGGTGTGGCGACGCAGGATCCTTTGCTGCGAAAAAAATTCAGCGGCCAACCCGAACACGTCGTCAATTATTTCTTCTTCGTCGCCGAGGAAGTGCGCGAGCTCATGGCGCAGCTCGGCGTGCGCACGTTCGATCAACTGATCGGCCGCGCCGATCTGCTCGACAAGCAGCGCGGCATTGAGCATTGGAAGGCGCGCGGGCTGGACTTCAGCCGCATTTTCTATCTGCCGCAGATGCCGGCCGAGGTGCCGCGCCTATGCGTCGAAGCCCAGGATCACGGTTTGGGCAAGGCGCTCGACCACAAGCTGATCGAGCAGTGCAAGCCGGCGCTCGAACGCGGCGAGCGCGTCAGCTTCATCACGCCGATTCGCAACGTCAACCGCGCGGTCGGCACGATGCTGTCGAGCCAGGTGGCACGGCGCTACGGACACACCGGACTGCCCGACGACACGATTCACATTCAATTCAACGGCACCGCCGGGCAGAGCTTCGGCGCGTTCCTCGCCGCAGGCATCACGCTCGACCTGGTGGGTGACGCCAACGACTACACCGGCAAGGGTCTGTCGGGAGGGCGCTTGATCGTGCGCTGCCCGAATGACTTTCGTGGCGCCGGCACCGAGAACATCATCGTGGGCAACACCGTGCTCTACGGTGCGATCGCGGGCGAGGCATTCTTCAACGGCGTCGCAGGCGAGCGCTTTGCGGTGCGCAACTCGGGGGCGACGGCGGTCGTCGAGGGCACCGGCGATCACGGCTGCGAGTACATGACCAAGGGCACCGTCGTTGTGCTGGGTGCAACGGGGCGAAACTTCGCCGCGGGAATGTCGGGCGGCATTGCGTACGTGTTCGACGAATTTGGAGACTTCGCCGGCAAGTGCAATCAGTCGATGTGCGAGCTCGAAGCCGTGTTGCCGACTGCGGATCAAGAGCGGAGCGTCGATGAAGCCATCTGGCACTTGGGAGAGACCGACGAGTTCCTGTTGCGCGGCCTGATCGAAAGTCATTTTCGCGCCACCGGCAGCCTGCGTGCGCGCATGTTGCTCGACCACTGGCCCGCGATGCGTACGCGATTCGTCAAGGTGTTTCCGCAGGAATATCGGCGCGCGCTGCAGCAGGCAACGGCAGCGGTTGCGCCGGCCGATGCGCAGAACTCGCAGCGTAGCGCGAGTGCAGCCGCATACTGAGGCACCCGATGCGTGCACAGCACCTCTGGCCACGAACGGTGGGCGAGTGGCTGCCGGGATTGTTCGCCAGCGTGCCACTGGGGCTTCTGCTGCTGGGCACTCGCGGCGCGGATTCTCGATGGGCAGCGCTCGCAGCGAGCATTGCGATCTTGCTATCGATCCCGTGGGTGGTGCCGGCCACGATGCTGTTGGCGGTGCTATCGGCTCCCGTCTACATGTGGCTACATTCGCAGGGGCCCGCGCCGGCGGTGCTCGATTGGCTGGGAGGCGTCGTGCTGACAGCGGCCGTGGTGGGATGCCACTTGAATGCCGCACTATTGTTTGCGTGGCACCGCGCGCGCAGGTATCACCCAACGCACGGTGCAGAGCAGATCGGGCTGCGCGACTTTCTGTTTCGTCACGGGCAGCATAAGTAGAGCAATGGGCAAGATCACCGGATTCATCGAGTATCAGCGGCTGGAGGAAGCGGCCGAAGCGCCGCGCACGCGCACCAGGCACTGGCGCGAATTCATCGTTCACCTGGCCGATTCTGAGGCCGCGGTGCAAGCCGCGCGCTGCATGGACTGCGGCATCCCGTTTTGCAATCAGGGCTGCCCGGTCAACAACATCATTCCAGACTTCAACGATCTGGTTTATCGGCAGGACTGGAAGACCGCGCTCGACGTTCTGCACAGCACGAACAATTTTCCGGAGTTCACCGGCCGCATCTGCCCCGCACCGTGCGAGGCCGCGTGCACCCTGAACATTCACGATGCACCGGTCGGCATCAAATCGATCGAGCACAAGATCATCGACAAGGGCTGGGAAGAAGGCTGGGTTGTGCCGCAGCCGCCCGACGCCAGCACCGGAAAACGCGTGGCGATCATCGGCAGCGGCGCAGCGGGCCTGGCGGCTGCGCAGCAGCTAGCGCGGGTTGGGCACGACGTGACGGTGCTTGAGAAAAGCGATCGCATCGGCGGTCTTCTGCGTTACGGCATTCCCGATTTCAAAATGGAGAAGTCGCACATCGATCGACGCGTTGAGCAGATGGCCGCCGAAGGAGTGACCTTTCGCACCGGTGCGCTCGTGGGAGGTAGTGCGACCCACTGGGCGGGCGAGGCGGTCGAGCCCGCACAACTGCTTCACGATTTCGATGCGGTCATTCTGGCGGGCGGTGCGGAGCAATCGCGCGATCTGCCGGTGCCGGGCCGCGAATTAAATGGCGTGCACTTCGCGATGGATTTTTTGCCGCTTCAGAACAAAGTGGTGGCCGGCGATGAGGTGAGCGATCAAATCGTTGCGACCGGCAAGCATGTGATCGTGATCGGCGGCGGTGACACCGGCTCGGATTGCGTCGGCACCAGCAATCGGCACGGCGCCAAAAGCGTTACTCAGTGGGAACTGCTGCCGCAGCCGCCGGAAAGCGAGAACAAGGCACTGACCTGGCCTTACTGGCCGCTCAAGTTGCGAACCTCCAGCTCCCATGAAGAAGGTGTGCAGCGAGACTGGGCCATTGCGACCAAGGCGTTCAAGGGCGATGCCGAGGGGAACGTCACGGCGTTGATCGCGGTGCGCGTGCAGTGGCAGCAAGACGCACTCACTGGCCAGATGAAAATGGTCGAGGTGCCTGGGTCCGAATTCGAGGTGGCGGCCGACCTGGTGCTGTTGGCGATGGGATTTGTCGCGCCGGTCGCGTCTGTTCTGGAAAGCTTCGGCGTCGCTAAGGACACGCGCGGCAATGCGCGCGCAACGACCGAGGGTGTCGGTTGCTATCAGACCAATGTCGCGAAGGTATTTGCAGCCGGCGATATGCGACGCGGCCAATCGCTTGTGGTGTGGGCGATCAGAGAGGGACGACAGTGCGCTCGCGCAGTCGATGAATTCCTGATGGGTTGTAGCTCACTTCCCCGCTAACGATCGTCAGGGTGGCCGCCGTTGCCCGCGCTTTTAGGCTAGCGCCAGCCTGCTAGAGGGCGCCGATAGGCGTGCGACAATCCGCCGCTGCCCGTGGCGCGTTCGCTGCCGCACGCTCGATCGGATAACTAATTGAACAACGAGGCGCTAGTTCAGATCGATCACGTGACGTTCGGCTATGACCGGCGTCGCACGGTGCTGCACGACATCACGATGTCGTTTCCGCGCGGCAAGGTGATCGCGATCATGGGCGGCTCCGGTTGCGGCAAGACGACCCTGCTGCGATTGATCGGCGGCATGCTGACTCCGCTCAAAGGCACGATCACGTTTGACGGCGAGCGTGTGAACCCGCGCGACCGCGAGGCGCTGTTCCGATTGCGGCGCCGGGTTGGACTGCTGTTTCAATTCGGCGCGCTGTTTACCGACCTCTCGGTGTTCGACAACGTCGCGTTTCCGCTGCGCGAGCACACCGAGTTGCCGCAGGCCATGTTGCGCGATCTGGTGTTGATGAAGTTGAACGCAGTCGGGTTGCGCGGCGCGGCGCAGCTCAAGCCCGCGGACCTTTCTGGCGGGATGGCGCGCCGCGTTGCATTGGCGAGAGCCATGGCATTGGATCCCGAGCTGATCATGTACGACGAGCCGTTTGCCGGGCTCGATCCGATCTCGCTCGGCGTTGCTGCAAACCTTATTCGCGAACTTAACGACGCGACCGGCGGGACATCGCTGGTTGTCTCGCACGACGTCAGGGAGTGTTTCAAGATCAGCGACTATGTGTACGTGATGTCGGCCGGGCGCATCGTCGGTCACGGAACGGCAGCCGAGGTCGAAGCTTCCGACCATGAAGAGGTTCGGCAATTCATTCGCGGTGAGCCCGACGGGCCGGTCAAGTTTCACTATCCGGCCAAGCCGTTCGCGCAGGACCTGGGGCTGCGGGCATGAAAGTGGAGCGCTTCAAGGGCGCCGATTTCCTGCCGCGCCTGGGCGTCGGAGCGCTCGACGTGTTGCGTGGCCTAGGCCACGCAACGTTTTTTATCATCGATCTGCTGCGCAACTCGCTGTCGGCCGTCACGCGTCCGTTCTTGACGATCGCGCAGATCCACGCGATCGGCAATCGATCGCTGGTGATCATTCTGGCGTCGGGCCTGGCGGTCGGCTTCGTACTGGCGCTGCAGGGCTATTACACGTTGAGCCGCTACGGTGCGACGGCTTCACTGGGCCTGGTGGTCGCTCTGTCGCTCGTGCGCGAGCTCGGACCGGTGGTGACCGCGTTGCTGTTTGCCGGCCGCGCCGGCACATCGCTCACTGCTGAGATCGGCTTGATGAAGGCGGGCGAGCAGCTGGCCGCAATGGAAATGATGGCAGTCGATCCGAAAGCGCGCGTGCTGGCCCCGCGTCTGTTGGCCGGACTGATTGCGATGCCGCTTCTGGCGGCGCTGTTTTCCGCGGTCGGCATTCTCGGCGGCTACGTGGTCGGCGTGTTGATGATCGGCATCGACCCGGGCGCATTCTGGTCGCAGATGCAAAATGGAGTCGATGCGATCGAGGACGTGGGCAACGGCATCGTCAAGAGCTTCGTGTTTGGGATCGCGTGCACGGTGACTGCGTTGTATCAGGGGTTCGAGGCGACGCCGACGCCCGAGGGCGTGTCGGAAGCAACCACGCGCACGGTGGTCATCTCGTCACTGCTGGTGCTTGGCCTGGATTTCGTTTTGACGGCGCTGATGTTCAGCGCACCGAGTTAGATATGGAGACGTTCGATGGGACGTAGGGGAGTTGAAACGCTGGTCGGGCTGTTTGTCCTGCTCGGGATTCTGGCGATCTTGTTTCTGGCGCTGCGCGCGGCCAATCTGGGCAACTTTGTGATCGGCGAGACGTATATCGTCTCGGCGCGCTTCGACAATATCGGCGGGCTCAAGGTGCGGTCGCCGGTCAAAAGCGCGGGCGTTACGGTGGGCCGCGTGAAAGCGATCGTGCTCGACACAAATACGTATCAAGGGCAGGTCACGATGGAGCTCGAACAGAGCGTGGTGTTTCCAGACGACACGTCGGCCAAGATTTTGACGTCAGGCCTGCTCGGTGATCAGTTCATCGGTCTCATACCAGGCGGATCAGACAAGAATCTGCAGGCGGGCGGGCAGATCAAGCTGACGCAATCGGCGGTGTTGCTTGAAAATTTGATCGGCCAATTCTTGTATAACAAGGCCGCTGACCCACCCGACACTCCACCCGCAGGACCTGCGAAATAACGTCATCCAGTGGGTGCGGCGCTTGCCTGTGTCGAGAATCAAAAGTCCACATGAAGAGACCCCATTGACCTCCATGCTCCGCAACGCGCTAGCGCCTCTTTGCATCGTCGCCGTGTCGTTCCTGTCGGGCTGCGCCACGGTGCCGTCGGATTCGGGCACCGACCCACGCGACCCGATCGAATCGTTCAACCGTCAGGTGTTTGAGTTCAACGACGTCGTCGATCGCGCGGTGCTCAAGCCGGTGGCGCAGGCCTACAAGTTCGTGTTGCCGGAGCCCGTGCGCGATTGCATCAGCAACATATTCAGCAACTTCCGTGAGCCGTCCAACGCAGTCAACAATCTGTTGCAGGGCAAACCGATCGATGCGGCTTCCGACACGTGCCGTTTCGTCGTCAACAGCACCATCGGGTTGCTCGGATGCTTCGACCCCGCGCGCCAAATGGGGCTTGAAAAGCACAGTGAAGATTTCGGCCAAACGCTCGGACGCTGGGGCATCGGCTCCGGGCCCTATCTGGTGGTGCCGATCCTGGGTCCGAGCAGTTTGCGCGACGCGATCGGCATTTACGGCGCCGAGCCGTACCTCGATCCCAATTTCTACATCAACAACATTCGCGTTCGTAATGCGATCCTGGGCACGCGCGTCGTTGATCAGCGCGCGCAGCTGTTGCAGGCCGACGACTTGATCTCCGGCGCGGCGCTCGATAAATATCGATTCATTCGCGACGGCTATTTGCAGCGCCGGCAGAATCAGGTCTACGATGGCAATCCGCCCCGCGCGGCCGGCGAAGCCGACGCCAAACCGCCAACCGGCGGTCCACCGGGGGCTGACCCAAGCGTTAAGAAGGAGCCGGTGCCGCAGTCCGGCACGTCGGCGCCCGCTCAAAAGTGAGTTCACGCGCCCGAACCAAGGGCGCTCGGGCCAGTCCTACTTTCCAGTCACTTTCACGGATCAAAATCACAATGCGATTTCTAAAGTCTTTGCTCTTCTCCGTGGCCACCTCGGCCCTGTTGGTTGCCGCCGCTCATGCGCAAGCGCCTGCGCCCGATGCCATGGTGCGTGATCTGTCCAACGAAGTATTGAACGCCATCAAGGCGGACAAAGCCCTCAAATCGGGCGATACCGACCGAGTGCAGAAACTGGTCGACGAAAAGGTTTTGCCGTACACCGACTTTGGAAAGATGACGCAGTTGTCGGTGGGTCCCGGCTGGCGCAGCGCGACACCCGAGCAGCGCGCTGCGCTGACCCGCGAATTCCGTACGCTGCTCGTGCGTACTTACAGCGGCGCCTTGTCGCAGGTCAGCGATCAAAAGGTCGAGTTGCGGCCGTTTCGCGCTCAACCGACCGATACCGACGTGATCGTGCGCACGCAAGTCGTGGCATCGCGCGGTGATCCGATTCAACTCGACTATCGGCTCGAAAAAACCGATGGCGGCTGGAAGATCTACGACATCAATATTCTCGGTGTCTGGTTGGTCGAAAACTACAAGTCGCAATTTAGCTCGCAGGTCAATGCGGGCGGAATCGATGGGCTGATCAAGACGCTGTCGGAACGCAACCAGCAACCGGCCAAAAAAACCTGAGGCGGGCGTAAAGCCGATGCGCATCGAAGCCAACGACATGAGCCTCGCGAACGCGGCGCAGCTGGCGCAGCTCGGCATCGAGGCCATTCAAAGCGGCGACGCGTCATTTGATTTGTCGGCGGTGCGGACGTGTGACTCGTCCGCGCTCGTCGTGCTCCTGGCGTGGCAGCGCGCAGCGCTCGCTGCCAAACGCTCGATCGAACTATCCGGCGTGCCCGCGGATATGTTGAGTCTTGCGACCGTTTACGGCGTTAAAGACGTTCTACCGATCTCAACAAGCGCTAATTAGTGATCGGTGATCATGATCGGCGCTTAGTGATCGGTAATAAGCGCGGATTAGCGGGTGATTGACAAGTGGCTGCAATCCTTGTTTCCGCGGTCACCAAGCGCTACGGTTCCACGCTCGCGCTCGACCGTGTCGATCTGCAGATCGAGCGCGGAGAATTCTTCGGACTGCTCGGCCCCAACGGCGCCGGTAAGACAACACTGATTTCGATCGTCGCGGGCCTGGTGCGTGCGACCTCTGGGCGAGTGGCCGTGATGGGTCACGACGTGGTTGACGATTACCGGGCAGCGCGGCTCGCCCTGGGTGTCGTTCCGCAGGAGCTCGCGTTCGATCCGTTTTTTACCGTGCGTGAGACGCTCGAGTTTCAGTCGGGCTATTTCGGATTGACCAACAACGGCGCGTGGATCGACGAGGTGCTCGCCAATCTGGGCCTCGCGTCGCGCGCCGGCAGCAACATGCGCGCCCTCTCCGGGGGAATGAAGCGCCGGGTGCTGGTGGCGCAGGCGCTGGTCCACAAGCCGCCGGTGATCGTCCTCGATGAGCCCACGGCCGGCGTCGACGTTGAGCTGCGGCAGACACTCTGGTCATTCGTTCGCCGTCTGAATCGCGAAGGCCACACGATCGTCCTGACCACGCACTATCTGGAAGAAGCGCAGGCGCTGTGCCAGCGAATCGCGATGCTGAAATCCGGTACGGTGATCGCGCTCGATACCACTCGCGCCCTGCTGTCGCATATCGAGGGCGTGCAAATGACGCTGCGCGTGCACGGAACACTGCCGCCCTCGGTGCTTGCACACCGCATCGACGAGCGCGATGGCGCCGTCGTGTTGCGGCTCGCGCAGCCCGACGATGTCGGCCGCGTATTGGCTGAATGCCAGGCGGCGGGGTGCGAGATCCTCGACCTTGAAGTCGGGCGTGCCGATCTCGAGGATGTCTTTTTACAGCTGATGAAGGAGCGCATCGAGTCCGAGCGAATTCCCGCACTGGCGACGGTATGAATTCATCGGCGGCCGTTTCATTTCGCACGCTGTTGACGAAGGAGATGTTGCGATTCTGGAAAGTGAGCTTCCAGACCGTCGGCGCGCCGGTATTGACCGCGGTGCTTTATCTGCTGGTCTTCGGCCATGTGCTCGAAGAACACGTGCAGGCTCTGCCCGGCGTCAGTTACACCTCGTTCCTGATACCGGGTCTGGTGATGATGTCGGTGCTGCAGAACTCGTTTGCCAATTCGTCGTCGAGCCTGATTCAGTCGAAGATCATGGGCAGTCTGATCTTCGTGCTGCTGCCGCCTTTCTCGCATTGGCAGCTTTACGGCGCGTATGTGGGTGCGTCGGTCGTGCGCGGCGCGGTGGTCGGGCTCGGCGTGTTTCTGATCACTGTGTGGTTCGCGCCACCGTCGTTTGCGGCGCCTCTTTGGATCCTTGCCTTCGGCTTGCTCGGGGCCGCGATGCTTGGAACACTTGGCTTGATTGCCGGTATCTGGGCCGACAAGTTTGATCAGCTCGCTATGTTTCAAAACTTTATCGTGATGCCCGCCACGTTTCTGTCGGGCGTGTTCTACTCGGTCCAGGGGCTGCCGCCGTTCTGGCGGACGGTCTCTCACTTCAATCCTTTCTTCTACATGATCGACGGCTTTCGCTACGGCTTTTTTGCGCAATCCGACGTCAACCCGTGGATCAGCCTCGGCGTGCTGAGTTTTGCGTTCGCCTTCAGCGCCGGGATTGCCGTGAGCCTGCTGGCGAGAGGCTTCAAGCTAAGGCAGTAGAGTGCTCCTATGGACCCTACACCGGAAGACATCAAGCGCTACATTGCCGACGGGCTCGATTGCGAAACGGTCGAGGTCACCGGCGACGGCCGGCATTTCGACGCGCTGATTGTCAGTGCGGCGTTCGAGGGTCATTCGCGTATCGCGCGGCACCAGCAGGTCTACGCCGCGCTCGGCGACCGCATGCGGCAGGAAATCCACGCGCTGTCGATGCGCACGCTGACGCCGGCCGAGTTTGATTTGCAGAAACCTTAGCTGCAAAAACCTCGGATGCATTCGTGAGTTCACCGTGCCTTCACGTGCGGTTCGCGCTGCGTTCGCTCGCACGCGAGAACCTTCCAGTCGACTGCCCGCATGGTGCGGGCGCGATCGCAAGGAGCTCCGCATGCCCGATTCACTTCCCGCCCACTCTCGCGTCACTCGTGCCGTACAGTTCCGCCCGGCGCTAGAGCGGCCAACGCCGCTGCGCTGCAATGCTTCGAGTGATGCTTCGATGGACAAACTAAGAATTCGCGGTGGCACCCGGCTGGCGGGCGAAATTACCGTCTCGGGCGCGAAGAACGCGGCGTTGCCGATCCTGGCTGCGTCGCTGCTATCGACCGACGAGTTGATCGTCGACAACGTGCCGCAGCTGCAGAACGTAGCCACTACGCTGAAGCTGCTGAAGCAAATCGGCGTGGCGGTCGAGCGTGACGGCGCCACCGTGCGATTGAAGGCGAACGCGGTTACCAACACCGAAGCGTCGTACGAGCTGGTCAAGACCATGCGGGCGTCGATCCTGGTGCTGGGGCCGTTGGTGGCGCGCGCGGGCAGC
>JBGSWX010000133.1:0-1558 GCA_041751695.1 Burkholderiaceae bacterium
CTGACCGGCGCCGAAGCGGCCACGGTGGTCAACAACAACGCCGCTGCGGTCTTACTGTCGCTGAAAGCACTCGCGGCGCGCAAGGAAGCGATCATCTCGCGCGGCGAGCAAATCGAAATCGGCGGGGCGTTTCGTATGCCCGACATCATGAAGGCGGCCGGCTGCAAGCTGGTCGAAGTCGGCACGACCAACCGTACGCACGCACGCGACTATGAGGCTGCATGCGGCGCCAAGACGGGTGTGATCGTCAGGGCGCACTGGTCGAACTACGCGATCACCGGATTTACCGCGAGCGTCGATGACGCAATGCTGGCGCAGATCGCGCATGCGCATGGAGTGCCGTACCTGGTGGACCTCGGCGCGGGCGCGCTGATAGACCTCACGTTGCACGGCCTGCCCCGGGAGCCACTGCCGCAGGAGCCGCTCGCTGCCGGCGCCGATGTCGTCACGTTTTCCGGCGACAAGCTGCTAGGAGGTCCGCAGGCGGGGTTGATCGTCGGCCGCCGCGACGCCATTGCGAAGATCAAGAAAGATCCGCTAAAACGCGCGCTGCGCGTTTCAAAGCTAACACTGGCTGCGCTCGAAGCAACGCTGCGCATCTATGCGAGCCAGCATCGGCTCGTGGAGCGGCTGCCGACGCTCGCGCTGCTCACGCGCAAGCAAGTCGATATTCGAGCTGTGTGCGAGCGCATCGCGGCTGTAATGCGTCCGGCGCTGGCGCCGACGTTTTCGGTGGCGATTGAAGACTGCGCAAGCCAGATCGGCTCGGGCAGCATGCCGGTCGAGCGTTTGCCGTCGGCGGCGCTCGTCATCCGCCCCAGCGGCAAGGCGAGCGGCCGCGTGATCGAACGGCTGCAGGACAACCTGCGCACCTTGCCGGTGCCGGTGATCGGCCGCATCGCCGAGGGCGGGCTGTGGCTCGACCTGCGATGTCTTCTGCCGCGTGACGAAGCCGCGTTCGCCGAGAATCTCAAGGCGCTCGGCACGCCATGATCGTCGGCACCGCCGGGCACATCGACCATGGCAAGACTTCGCTGATCAAGCGCTTGACCGGTTGCGACACCGATCGGTTGCCTGAAGAAATCAAGCGCGGCATTTCGATCGAGCTCGGCTACGCGTACGTGCCGGCGGGCGCTGACGTGCTCGGCTTTATCGATGTGCCGGGCCACGAGCGTTTGGTGCACACGATGCTGGCCGGCGCCACCGGCATCGACTGCGCACTGCTGGTGGTGGCGGCTGACGACGGTGTGATGCCGCAGACCAACGAGCATCTGGATATTCTGCTGCTGCTCGGCATTGCCGCCGGCGCGATTGCTGTGACGAAGATCGATGCAGTGCCGCGTGAACGCGTTGAGGAAGTGCGACAACAGCTCGCCGCGCGTGTGCGCGATACGGCCGCTGCGAACTGGCCGGTCTTCCCGCTGTCATCGGTGGCCGGCGACGGGGTCGACTTGCTGGCCGCGCATTTGCTCGACGCGGCTGCGCATCATCGCGCGCGCGCGGCCAACGGCTTCTTTCGGATGGCGGTGGATCGCTGCTTCACGCTGCCGGGCGTCGG
>JBGSWX010000134.1:0-1633 GCA_041751695.1 Burkholderiaceae bacterium
TTGTTCTCCAGCGCGACCAAGTACGAGAGTGGAACGGGGTGGCCGAGTTTTTATGATCCGCTGCCCGACGCGATCGGTATCAAGACCGATTACAAGCTGATATACCCGCGCACCGAATACCACTGCGCGCGCTGCGAAGGCCATCATGGCCACGTGTTCAATGACGGCCCGGCGCCGACAGGCAAGCGTTATTGCAACAACGGTGTGGCGCTGAAATTCGTGGCGGTGGCAGCATGAGCACTCGTACCCTGGTGACCGCGTTGCTGTTCGCAACGCTTGGAGCGGGCAGCGCCGTTGCACAGACCAAGCAGGACAAACCGGCAACGCCGGCCGCGCGCTCGACGGCCACGGCTACGTTTGCCGGCGGATGCTTCTGGTGTACCGAATCGGATTTCGACAAAGTCGAAGGTGTCGTCTCGACCACATCGGGCTACATCGGCGGCAAGACCGCGAACCCGACGTACGAAAGTGTTACCGCCGGCAACAGCGGGCACACCGAGGCGGTACAAGTGATCTTCGATCCGGGCAAGGTCAGTTACGCCAAACTGGTCGAGTACTACTGGCGCACGATCGACCCGACCGCTAAAGATCGGCAATTTTGCGACATCGGCTCGTCGTACCGCAGCGCCATTTTTGTGCACGACGAGCAACAGCGTGCACTGGCGGAAGCGTCGAAAAAAGTGTTGAGCGGCAACAAACCGTTTCGTGAGCCGATCGTCACCGAGATCGTCAACGCAACGACGTTTTACCCGGCCGAGGAATACCACCAGAACTACTACACGAAAAATCCGATTCGGTACAAGTTCTACCGCGCCAATTGCGGCCGCGATGCGCGGCTGAAGCAATTGTGGGGCGATCAGGCGATTCAGTGACCGCAGCGCGATCACTGTTCATCACCCACTCCGAATCAACGCTTGCGAGCGCTCGACTTCCGCTTCACCGGGCGCTTCGAGGCGCGCGCAGGTGCAGCGTAGCTTTCCGCATCGGTGCCGAACGTCATGGCGCGCATCGATAGCGGCGCCATGTTCGTCATCTGCTGGACCGCCGTTTGCCATTGGCGCATGGCAGAGTCAACCATCGCCATCGGGTCGCTTCCGCCCGGCAGACTCGGCGTCATCTTGAGCGACCCTTGCGTGGCTGCGCCTAACGCATCGCGCATGCGCTCCATCATCGAATAGCTCGCTCGCGCAATGTCGTTGTTCATTTCGGCGATGGCCTGCAGCAACTCTTTCTGATAGCGCGCGCCCTGTTCGGCCGCAGGCGCCGCAGCGCCGGTCATGGCGCGGCCGACATCGCTACCCTCGCGCATCGATTGCGCCAGCGAAAACTGTCCGCCGGCCCCGGCGCGCATCGCCTGCAGCGTGATTCGCTGCAGCCGCTGCATGCCGTTTAACGCGGCCTGGGCGATCTCGGCGGTCGCCGCTGTTTGTGCTTCGTAGAAACTTGCAAGCGGATTGACGCTCGATTGGGTGGCAGCCATTGTTGTCTCCTGAAGTCGTGCGGCGATTAGCTTACGCGGCCTTGCGGCCCGATCGAACAGATGTTTTCTTCGCCGCCTGCTTGACAGCTTTTTTGGCGACCGTCTTGCGCGCGGGCGCGGCCCGCGTCTCGTCGCTGCCGCCTGCGCGGCGTT
>JBGSWX010000135.1:0-2847 GCA_041751695.1 Burkholderiaceae bacterium
CCCGCGCGATCGGTGCTGCCGCTGCGCAAAACGGGCACCGCGAGCTAAGCTGCCGTGCGCCTGCGATCTGAGCATTCGTTTCTCCTGATCGTCGACGTGCAATCACAACTTGCACCGCGGGTTGACGGTGGCGCTCAAGTCATTGCCAAATGCGCAGCGCTGATGCGCGCAGCACGGCTTCTCGATCTTCCGATTCGCGTCACCGAGCATTGCGCCGACCGCATCGGGCATTCGGTGCCGGAGATCGCTTCGCTGACGCAGTCCGGCGACATATTGCCGAAGACTCACTTCTGCTGCACCGATGAACCCGCTGCGATCATCAACCTCGACGCGCTCGCTCGCAAGCAGGTCGTCATCGCGGGCATGGAAGCGCACGTATGCGCGATGCAAGCCGCACTCGGCCTCGCCGATCACGGCTATGAATGCTTCTTCGTGCACGATGCCTCCGGCTCGCGGCGCGCTTTGGACCACGCCGCGGCAATCGAGCGCTTGCGGATGAACGACGTTCAGATCGTCACCACCGAAATGGTGATGTTCGAGTGGCTGAAGCGCGCCGACGTGCCGGAGTTTCGCGAGCTGCTGACAATCGTCAAGAGCGTGTGATAGTCGTCGGCTGATGGCGCACACATTGAGGCGGGCATCACGCGCCGACATCGCCCCAATTCATGCGGTGCGCATGTCGGTACACGAAAATCAACTGACCAGCGGTGTTATCTCCCAGCAGAACTACATCGATCATCTTGAAACTCTGGGTCGCGGTTGGGTAATCGAAGTTGCCGATCGGATTGTTGCCGTTGTGGTTGGCAATGCACGCAGCGGCAACATCTGGGGCCTGTTTGTGCATCCGGAGTTCGAGCGGCGCGGCTTCGGCAGGCGCCTGCTCGATACGGCTATCGAATGGCTGTGGGCCGAAGGGCTGACGCGACTCTGGTTGACGACCGCACCGCGCACGCGGGCAGAAGGTTTCTACGAATCGGCCGGCTGGATGCGCACGGGAATGACAGATGACGGGCAGATTCGATTTGAGTTGACCAAGCCAAGCAAGTTGGCAGCCCCGCTGTAGTCGTGTCCGTCGCTTCACACGATCTCTTTGGCGTATCGCCGCAATGGCCGGGCGGACTTGCCTACGAGGCGGAGTTCATCAGCGCTGACGAAGAGAGCCAGTTGCTTCTGGCGATAGGCGATGTTCCGATGCACGACGCTCAATACTATGAGTACACAGCGAGGCGGCGCGTCGCGAGCTTCGGCGCGAGCTACGACTTCGAATCGCGGCAATTGCACGACGCTGCGCCCGTCCCCGAGTTTTTAATCTCGCTGCGCCGGCGCGTGGCGGATTTCGTTTCTTTGCCGGAGGATTCGTTCGTGCAGACCTTGATCACCGAATATCGGCCGGGCACACCACTGGGGTGGCATCGCGATGCGTTGAACTATGAGCTGGTCGCCGGTGTCTCGTTGGGCGGTCGTTGCCGAATACGCTTTCGTCCTTATCCGCCGCGCGGGGGTCGCGATCCGAAAACATTCGCACTCGAGCTTGCGCCGCGCTCGATGTATGTAATGCGTGATGAAGTGCGCTGGAACTGGCAGCACAGCATCCCGGCGACACCCGAGCAGCGCTGGTCGATCACGTTTCGCACATTGCGCGGATCCCAAACAAGTTCGTGAGCCGCGTGTATTCTCGCCGCGCGAAATCCCTTAAGCGGGTAAACGGAGCGTGCTGCATGCTTGCTAAGACTGCTGCCTTGGCGCTGCTCGTGACGATCTCTTCTTCCGCCGCCGCGATTGATCTGCAAGGCCACCGGGGCACGCGCGGTTTGGCTCCCGAGAACACCCTGGCGGCGTTCAAGACCGCGCTTGCCATCGGCGTGACAACGTTGGAAACAGACCTCGCGCTGACGCGCGACGGTGTGCTGGTGCTGTCGCACGAGCCGCGCTTGCATGCAGCGCTGACGCGCGGCTCCGACGGGCGCTGGTTGAGCGAAGACGGCGCAACGATTTTTTCGTTGAACGCGAGCGAGCTCGCACAGTACGACATCGGCCGCCTGAATCCGGCGCATAAATACGCGGCGCCATGGGCCGAACAGAAAGCGGCCGACGGCGAGCGCATTCCGACCTTGCAGCAGCTGTTCGATCTGGCGCGCGACGCGCGGTCGCCAGGTGGCCGGCTGGTGCGCTTCAACATCGAAACCAAGATCACGCCGACCAGCGGAGACGCGACACCCGACGTTGGCCGCTACGCGCGCTCAGTCGTCGATGCGGTGCGCATCGCCAAGATGAGCGAGCGGGTGACGGTGCAATCGTTCGATTGGCGCACGCTGCGCGAGGTAAAGAAGCTTGCGCCCGAAATATCGACCGCGTGTCTGACGATCGATTCGTCGGGCATGAACACGGTCTTGGCCGATGCAACCGGCGCATCGCCGTGGCACGCCGGACTGAGAGGTGCTGACTATGGTGGATCGCTGCCGCGCCTGGCGCAAGCCGCGGGGTGCGACACATGGGCGCCGTTCTGGCGCAACGTGACGCCGGAAAACATCGCAGAAGCGCACGCGCTGAAGCTGAAGATCATTCCATGGACCGTCAATGATCCGGCGGAGATCGAGCGCCTGGCAGCGCTAGGCATCGACGGCATCATCACCGACTACCCGGACCGCGCAAGACGCGCTCTAGCAGCCCGCAACATTCTCGTCGATTGACAGCGCACCGAGCGATGAACCGCAGCGCGTAGCGCTGTCGGTTCGATCGCGAGGAATTATTCCACCGGCACAGCCGTGTGGAATAATCCGCATTTCCCGGTCCTCGGACAGCGATGATCAAGTATGTGTTCGTCACCGGTGGCGTGGTCTCCTCGTT
>JBGSWX010000136.1:0-6023 GCA_041751695.1 Burkholderiaceae bacterium
CCGGAGCAGTTCACTGCCTTCATTCGCGCTGAAACGGACAAGTGGGCGAAGGTCGTCAAGATCTCCAACGCGAAGGTCGACTGACCGTGCAACGCCGTAGCTACGCCAGCTACGAGACGACTCACTTCCTGTGGCAAGGGGTCGACAGCGTCGCGACGCTGACGTTGAATCGGCCCGAGCGCAAGAATCCCTTGACGTTCGAGTCGTATGCCGAACTGCGCGACCTGTTTCGCGGGCTCGTCTACAGCGACGACATTCGTGCCGTGGTCATCACCGGTGCCGGCGACAACTTCAGCTCGGGGGGCGATGTGCGCGAAATCATCGGGCCGCTGACCACGATGTCGATGCCGCAGCTGCTCGAATTCACGCGCATGACCGGCGATCTCGTAAAAGCAATTCGTGCGTGCCCGCAACTGGTCGTCGCTGCGGTCGATGGGGTGTGCGCGGGCGCCGGCGCGATGATCGCACTGGCGTCCGACTTGCGGCTCGGCACGCCGCACGCGAAGACCGCATTTTTGTTCGCCAAAGTAGGATTGGCCGGCGCCGACATGGGTGCGTGCGCGCTGTTGCCGCGCATGATCGGCCAGGGCCGTGCAACCGAGCTGCTGGTGACCGGGCGGGCCATGACCGCCGACGAAGGCCTCGTGTGGGGCTACTTCAATCGGCTGGTCGAGCGGAGTCAACTGATGAGCGCAGCAACCGATCTAGCGCGCGAGCTCGGATCCGGCCCCACGTTCGCGCATGGCATGACCAAGACCATGCTGAATCAGGAATGGAGCATGTCGCTCGAGCAGGCCATCGAAGCTGAAGCGCAGGCGCAAGCGATCTGCATGCAGACGCAGGATTTTCGGCGCGCATTCGAGGCCTTCACGGCAAAGAGGACGCCGGCGTTCAAGGGCGACTAGCTTTGTCGGACTTTCTCGACTGGCCGTTTTTCGACGCGCAGCACCGCTCGCTGCGCGGGATGGTCGAGCGTTGGGCGCACTCGCAAGCGGACCCGTTGCCGAGCGATGACGTCGATGCCGCATGTCGTGCGCGAGTGACCTCGCTCGCAGCAGCCGGGATTCTGCGGTATTGCGTGCCATCGCGCGACGGCGGCGCGCTTGAGGAGCTTGATTCGCGCGCACTGTGCTTGATTCGAGAGGCCCTCGCGTACCACGACGGCCTCGCGGACTTCGCGTTTGCAATGCAAGGACTCGGCTCGGGTTCCATCACACTGGCCGGCAGCGATGAGCAGCGCTCATTGTTGCCGCGCGTGGCAAACGGTCAAGCAATCATGGCGTTTGCATTGTCGGAGCCCGACGCCGGCTCAGACGTAGCCGCGATGAGTTGCAGCGCGCGTCGCGACGGCGACGATTGGAACATCAGCGGCACGAAGACGTGGATCTCCAACGGCGGCATCGCGGACTTCTACACCGTCTTCGCGCGCAGCGCGACGTTGCCAGATGGCGACGCGCGCAGCTCGCGCGGCATCAGTGCGTTCGTCGTCCCCGCCAACTCAGCCGGACTATCGATCGCGGAGCGCATCGACGTGCTCGCACCGCATCCATTGGCGCGGCTCGCGTTCGATCGATGCCGCGTGCCGGATTCGGCACGCATCGGACCTGAAGGCGAAGGCTTTGCATTGGCGATGGCTACGCTCGACATCTTCCGGGCCTCGGTCGCCGCTGCGGCGCTCGGCTTCGGGCAACGCGCTCTCGACGAAGCGCTGGTCCACGTTCGCGCGCGCACGTTGTTCGGCAAGCGTCTGGCCGACATGCAGATAACACAAGCGAAGCTGGCCGATATGGCCACTGCGCTCGACTCTGCGCGCTTGTTGACCTACCGCGCCGCATGGCTGCGCGATGTCAAGCAGGTGCGCACGACGAAGGAAGCCGCGATGGCGAAAATGGCCGCCACCGAAGCTGCGCAGCAAGTAATCGATTCGGCCGTCCAGCTGTTCGGTGCACGCGGCGTAGAGTGCGGCGCCGTGGTCGAGCGCCTCTATCGCGAAATCCGCGCGCTGCGCATCTACGAAGGTGCGACTGAAGTTCAGAAGCTCGTCATCGCACGCGAGTTGCTGAAAGAATGAAGAACGTCGACACATTTGCGCGGGATCATCTGCCGCCGAAGAGCGACTGGCCCGAGTTTTTGTTCGATCGACCCGAGTATCAGTATCCGGGGCAAGTCAATTGCGTTACCGAGCTGCTTGATCGGCACGTCGAAGCCGGAAACGGAGCACGCCCGGCGATCACGACGTTGATCGGCCAGCGATCGGTGTCGTGCACGTACGCCCAGTTGCAAGCGCAGGTCAATCGCATCGCTCGGGTACTGACCGAGGACATGAAGCTCGTACCGGGCAACCGCGTACTGCTGCGCGCGCCGAACACACCGATGCTGGCTGCGTGCTGGCTAGCTGTCGTCAAGGCCGGATTGATCGCGGTCGGTTCGATGCCACTGCTGCGCGCACGCGAGTTGAAGCAGATGATTGACAAGGCCAGGGTTTCGGGGGCGCTGTGCGACTTTCGCTTGAAGCATGAGCTTGCGACGACGCTCGATCCCGCCTCCGAACATCACGCGCCCGATCTGGAAAAGGTCATTTATTTCAACGATTCCGCCTCGGATGCGCTAGAAGCGCTCGCCGCGCGCAAGTCGATCCACTTTGCCGCGCATCCGAGTCATCGCGACGACATATGCGTGATCGCATTTACATCCGGCACAACGGGCCAGCCGAAGGGCACGATGCATTTTCAGCGCGACATTCTGGTGATGGCCGATGCCTTCACCACGCACGTATTGAAGCCGACGCAAAAGGACATTTTTTGCGGCACCCCGCCGCTCGCTTTCACGTTCGGGCTGGGTGGGCTGCTCGCGATGCCGTTGCGTTTCGGTGCTTCAACAGTGCTGATGGAGAAGCTGACACCCGAAGCACTGCTCGCGATGATCGAAGCGACACGCGCAACGATCTGCTTCACCGCCCCGACGATGTACCGGCAAATGGCGTTGCTGCTGGCAAATCCCGCTCGGAGGTTCGATATTCGCAGCCTGCAGAAGACGGTATCCGCGGGCGAAGCACTGCCGGACGCGACACGTCAGCTATGGAAACAGGCAACCGGCATCGAAATGATCGACGGCATCGGCGCCACTGAAATGATTCACATCTTCATTGCATCGGCCGGCGCAGATATTCGCGCCAGTGCGATCGGCAGGGAAGTGCCGGGCTATCGCGCGATCGTCGTAGACGAGCAGATGAATGAAGTTCCGCGCGGCACGGTTGGCCGCCTTGCGGTGAAGGGGCCGAGCGGTTGCCGCTATCTGCGCGATGACCGTCAGCGCAACTACGTGCGTGAGGGCTGGAACCTTACCGGCGACACGTTCATACAGGACGACGAGGGTTACTTTCGCTACCAGGCACGCTCCGACGACATGATCGTGACCTCTGGCTACAACGTCGCCGGCCCCGAGGTCGAGAGCGCACTGCTGCTGCATCCGGCCGTCGCCGAGTGTGGAGTCATCGGTAGGGCGGACGACGAGCGCGGCCAGATCGTCGCCGCGTACGTGGTGTTGAAGCCGGGTCATGCGCGAGGCGACAAGCTTGGCGCCGAGCTGCAGGCGTTCGTCAAACAGACGATTGCGCCGTACAAGTATCCGCGCATTGTCGCGTTCGTCGACGCATTGCCGCGCACCGAGACCGGCAAGCTGCAGCACTTCCGGCTGCGCGAAATGGTGGCCGGCTAAGCCGCACGTCGATGTCGCATCCGAGCCGCCGGACGTCGTGCCGGGGCGCGGGGCCAGCCGTGACGTTCGATAGGCTTGCGCGATGCCTGTTGCAAACGCTGTTACGTGCATCACAGATGAAGTTGTCGCCCGGCTGAATCGGCCGACAGAACACGCGGTGGGACTTCCGCGCGAGGTGTACACGAGCGCCGATTTTTTCGAGCTCGAGCGCGATCGCGTCCTTGCAAGAACATGGTTCTGCGTCGGAATCGCCGCTGATGTTCCGAATGCCGGCGATCTGCGGCCCTTCGACTTTGCCGGCATCCCTCTGCTGCTGTTGCGCGACAAGACCGGCGCGGTTCGCGCATTTCACAACGTGTGCAGTCACCGCGGAGTGCAACTGGTGGCCGAGCCGCGCAACACGCGCGGCGGCATCGTGTGTCCGTATCACGCGTGGACGTACGACCTCGATGGCCGATTGCTGCGGCGGCCGCGGTTCTGCGGCGAAGCGCAATGCCCCGACGACAAATTCGATCCGGTCGCAATGGGATTGAAGCCGATCCGCTGCGAACTTTGGCATCAGCTGATCTTCGTCAATCTGGACGGGCATGCACCGCCGCTCGCCGACTATGCACGCCCGCTAGCCGAGCGCTGGGCTGATCATGACTTCGCGCTTCTTCGCCACGGCGGCGGGCTGAAGTTCGAGATTCGCGCCAACTGGAAACTCGTGATCGAGAACTTTTGCGAGCGCTATCACCTGCCGTCGGTGCATCCGGCGCTGAATCGCTACTCCGGCATAGAGCATTCATTTCAGATCATCGGCGAAGGCCTGTATTCGGGCGTAGGCAGCTCGGGATACGACCCGCCTGCTGTCGGCGATTTCTCGCTGCCGGGGTTTCCCGGCGTGGCGCCGGAAAAGAAGCAAATCGCCGAATTCGTCTCGCTATTTCCGAATGTGATGCTCGGATGTTTATACGATCACTTCTACGCGTTTATCCTGCAACCGCTCGACAGCGGTCACACGCATGAGCGCTTTGAGTTTTTCTACGTGGGTGACGAAGCGATGCAGCCGCAGTTTGCCGCCGCGCGGCAGGACTGCATCGACCGCAGGCATGTGATCAACGGCGAGGACGTCGCAATCGTCGAACGCCTGCAGATCGGCCGCCGTTCGCCGGCGATGGTGGGCGGAGTGTTTTCAGCAACTCTCGAAGACACCACGCACAACTTTCAGAAGACGTTGCTGATGCGGCTGCAGGCCGCAGGCGCTGTCGCATAGCTTCTCGTAACATTGCGCGATGCCGCGCGCAAAGAAAACAGCACACCCGCCGTCGAACGAATCTGCGCGCAGCACAACTTCCCCGCCGTACCGCGTCGGCTTTCTTTTGTTCCCGGAATTCCCGATGTTAGCGTTTTCCGCCGCGATCGAACCGTTGCGTGCCGCCAATCGGCTCACCGGCGCGCAGCTGTTCGACTGGCGCTTGTTCTCGCGCGACGGCGATGCGGCGCTCGCCAGCAACGGCATCAACATCGCAGTCGACGGCGCCACCGGCGAGGAGGCGCGGCTCGATCTGCTCCTCGCATGCGCAGGCACTCGGGAAGCCGGCGCTGATGACCCTGCAGTGGCCAAGTGGCTGCGCGCACTCGCACGCACCGGCGCCGCACTCGGCGGCATCAGTCTCGGCGCTTATGTGCTGGCGTATGCAGGCCTGCTCGACGGCCGGCGCTGCGCGCTGCACTGGGAAAGCCTGGCCGCGTTTGCCGAACGCTTTCCGCGCGTGCGCACGACGACCGACATCTTCGTCATCGACGGCAATCGCTGCACCTGCGCCGGCGGTACCGCGGCGCTCGACATGATGCTGCAGGTGATCACCGAGCGCGACGGCCGCGCGCTCGCCAACGATGTGTCCGAGCAGTTCATTCACCCGCGCATTCGCGGCACGCACGATTCGCAGAAAATGGCCATTCAGAGCCGGCTCGGTGTGGCCAACGAGAAATTGATTGCGGCCATCGGCATGATGGAAGAAGCGCACGATGAGCCGCGGCCGGTGCATCAGATTGCACAGGATGTCGAACTGTCGTCACGGCAGCTCGAGCGGCTGTTCGCTAAGTATCTACGTGCGAGTCCGAGCCACTACTATCTGAAGCTGCGACTGGATCGCGCACGAGCCATGCTGCTGCAGACAACCAAGCCGATTCTCGACGTGGCGGTCGCGTGCGGCTTTGCCTCGGCGTCGCACTTCTCTCGCTGTTATCGCACGGCATATGGGCGCAAGCCGAGCGACGAGCGTGCAGCCGCCTTGGAAGAGCGTCCATCGCGCGGACGGGCG
>JBGSWX010000137.1:0-4054 GCA_041751695.1 Burkholderiaceae bacterium
TCCGCCGATGCCCGCCCCCGGGCTCACCGGCCCGGGCCTAGTGACCACGGCGCCTAAAGCCGCGCCGCCGCCGTCGCCGAAGGCCGTGGCTGCCGCCCACGAGTATTTACTGGCGCGCTCGGCAACTCGCAGCGAAGCAGCGGTCACGATCAACGGCAAGCGTCTTCCGACCGAGGAAGAGTTGCTCAAGACGCGCGAAGCGAACTACATGAATGCAGAGCAGCTCGCCTTCTTCAAGCACCGTCTGCAGCAAATGGAGAGCGAGCTCTTGCAAAACGCCGACGACACCACCGAGCACCTGCGTGAAACGGTCATCGTCCCCGATCCGGCCGATCGCGCCACGATCGAGGAAGAACACGCACTCGAGCTGCGCACGCGCGACAGAGAGCGCAAGCTGCTGAAGAAGGTGCAGCAGTCCCTGGGGCGCATTGAAAGCGGTGAGTACGGCTACTGCGAAGAAACCGGAGATCCGATCGGCATTCCGCGCCTGCTGGCGCGCCCGACGGCCACGCTGTCGCTCGAAGCGCAGCAGCGCCGCGAGATGAAGCAAAAAATGTTCGGCGACTAATGTCGGGAGAGTTTCCAAGAGAGGGCGGCGGCCCCCTCTTGCATCTACATAACCGACAGGCGGGATTCCGGTGCAGATCGACGGTTTGCGGCTGCTCTATGTTGTTACTATCAAGTGCGATAGGCGCTCGGTCACTCGAACACGGTATCAAGTGTGACCGCAGCGGAAGTTGGGCCGTTGGATGCAGTCAAACCTAGGCGAAAAGGGTTACTTGTTTCCGGTGTCTCTGCCAAGTGGCACGCGCGCCACCGGTGCCAGAATCAGGGAGTGTGCGGCGGTATGCGCGCACACGGCGGCTCGCCCGGCGCGGTCGTATGAATCGGAAAACGGTGAATAGGTAGTGGGCTTTTCCTTCTTCAAAAAGGACTCGAAGGACGCGCAGCCCGCCGTCAAGGCCGGCGCGCGTACGGCTGCCAAGCCGTCGGTGGCACGTCCGCTTGCCGCCCCCGTCAATCGCAACCCGTCGTCAACCGTCGCGCGCGGCGCTCAAGGACCCGCGACCACTTCCTCAGTGGATGACAAGGAGCTGCATCGCACCCTCGCGCTCGAGACCTCGGCGAAGATCGATGCGATCGAGTCCGAGATGGCGCGCGATTTTCTGCGGCCCGGCGGCGCGCCGTCGATGTTTTCGAATTCCGCTGCCAACTCGACGTTGCAGCGGCCCTCGCAGCAGCCCGATGCAGCGCCCGCGGCCATTGCCAGGGACGAAAAACCGGTCGAGGCGCTCGACATCATCTCCGAGGATTGGGTCGGTAACGTCAACGCGCTCGAGCTCAACGCCGAAGGCGGCGGCTCGGCGATCGAGGAAACCGCGATTCTATTTGCCAATGGATTGATCGAGCCGGCCGAAGCGGGCCTGCGCGCTGCGATCCAGTCCGACCAGCTTGGAGAATCGGCGCAACACGGCTGGCTGATGTTGTTTGAGTTGCTTCAGCAACGAGGCGACAGGGCGGGGTTCGACAGCCTGACGATCGAATACGTTTTGCGTTTTGAAAGCTCGCCTCCGGCGTGGATCGACTACAAGGACGATGCCGCCCTGGCTCCGGTGACAACCTTTGAAGGGCGTGTCATTACTCCGGCCGCGGCGCCGATCATCGTGCTGCCCGAGGCGATCGATGAGACCGTCGTCAAGCACCTCGAGCAGTTAAAAAACTATTCGCTGTCGCACCAGTCGATCACGCTGGACTCTTCCAACGTGCGCAGCTTCGATGCGGTGGGTGCCGAGCTCTTGTTGCGTGTGATCAATGCGTTCAAGCGCGCCAGCCACGAGCTGCTGCTCCAAGGTGCCGATCAGCTGGTGACGCCGCTGCGCGCAGCGGTCGAAGCCGGGCGACGCGATCCGAGCGACGCGGTATGGATGCTGCTGCTCGAAGTCTTCCGGCTGCTGAACCGGCAACACGACTTTGAAGAAACCGGCATTCAGTATTGCATCACCTACGAAGTGTCTCCTCCCTCGTGGGAGCCGGCGCCTCCCAATCTGAAGACGCGGGCTGCGGTGCCGCAGGCACCCAAGCCTGAGGCGGTCGATGCTCTGTCATGGCGCGGCACATTGCGCGGTGAAGGCGAGCCACACTTTGGCCGCTTGATGACGGCCGCCCGCCTCGAAAAAAAGCTGGTGGTCGATTGCATGTATCTGAAGCGAGTCGAGTTTTCAACCGCAACCGGCATGCTCGCAATGGTGACCAAGGTGCGGCAAAACGGCGCCACCATCGAGTTTCGCAACGTCAATTATCTGATCGGCGCGCTGCTGTCACTGCTCGGCGTCGACGCGGTCGCGCAAATCCAGTTGCGTAGGGTCTAGAGGCTCGGTTGAGATAAGTTCGAGCGTCCCTATCTAGGCCGTATTCTTGCGGCTTCACGGACAGGGTTTCTACCTCAATGGAAGTTTTTCACGGGACGACGATCGTCTCGGCGCGACGCGGCTCGCAGGTCGCGATGGGCGGCGACGGCCAAGTCACGCTCGGCAACATCATCGTCAAGCAGGGCGCGAAAAAAGTGCGCCGGCCGCATCACGACCGGATCCTCGCGGGCTTTGCCGGCGCCACCGCCGATGCTTTCACGTTGTTCGAGCGCTTCGACGCCAAGCTCGACAAGCATCAAGGCAACCTGTTGCGCTCTGCCGTCGAGCTCGCCAAGGACTGGCGCACCGACCGCATTCTGCGCCGGCTCGAAGCGATGCTGGCGGTCGCCGACCGCGAAACGTCTCTGATCATCACCGGCACCGGCGACGTGCTCGAGCCCGAGTTGGGCTTGATCTCTATCGGCTCCGGCGGTCCGTACGCCCACGCCGCCGCCAAAGCGTTGCTGGACAACACCGATCTCGCGCCAAAGGATCTTGTAAAAAAGGCCCTCGAAATCGCAGGCGACTTGTGCATCTATACGAATCAAAGCCACACGATTGAATCGCTTGACTAAGTGGCGAACGAAGTGACTTCCCCCTTGCCTTTGTACTGCGCGCGTACGCGCGGCCGCTCCGACGGGAGCGCGCTTAACTAATTGTTACGAGTGCACGTGCGACCGCAGAGCGGTCGGGTACACGAGCAGCGCCTCCATCATGATGACGCCAAGAGAAATCGTTCACGAGCTCAACAAGCACATCGTCGGCCAGGACCGCGCCAAGCGCGCGGTCGCGGTGGCGCTGCGCAACCGCTGGCGCCGGCAGCAGGTCTCCGAGCCACTGCGCTCTGAAATCACGCCGAAGAACATCCTGATGATCGGGCCCACGGGGGTCGGCAAGACCGAAATCGCGCGCCGCCTTGCGCGGCTGGCCGACGCGCCGTTCATCAAGGTCGAAGCGACCAAATTCACCGAAGTCGGCTACGTCGGCCGCGATGTCGACACCATCATCCGCGACCTGGTCGATATCTCGATCAAGCAGACACGCGAGTCGGAAACAAAGAAGGTAACGACGCGCGCTCAAGACGCCGCCGAGGACCGCGTGCTCGACGTCCTGGTGCCGCCGGCGCGCGACGTGGGTTTCGCGGCCGGCAATCGTGACGATCAAAGCGCGACGCGGCAAAAATTCCGCAAGAAGCTGCGCGAAGGCGAGCTCGACGACAAGGAGATCGAAATCGAGCTGGCCGCATCGTCCCCAACGATGGAGGTGATGGCACCACCGGGTATGGAGGAATTGACGCAGCAGATTCAGACGATGTTTTCGAATCTCGGGCGCGAGCGCCGAAAGCCGCGCAAGCTGACGATCAAGGAAGCGCTGAAGCTGTTGATCGACGAAGAAGCGTCGCGCCTGGTCAACGATGAAGAGCTCAAGACGCGCGCTATCGCGAACGCGGAAAATAACGGCATCGTGTTTCTCGATGAGATCGACAAGATTGCATCGCGCTCGGAAATGCAGGGCGCCGACGTGTCGCGCCAGGGCGTACAGCGCGATCTGCTGCCGCTGGTCGAGGGCACGACGGTCAACACCAAGTACGGCATGGTGAAAACCGATCACATTCTATTTATCGCATCGGGCGCATTTCACCTGGC
>JBGSWX010000138.1:0-17452 GCA_041751695.1 Burkholderiaceae bacterium
GGAGCGGAGCGCCAGCGGGTCCTTAAGGGCCTGCCTGTTTGAGCGCAGCGAGTTTGCAGGCCCGCCGCTGGCGCGAGTACCGCAGAGAAGGCACGAAGTGCCCGACGACTCAGGCAGCGCAGCTACGCCAAACGCTTGCGCGCTGCGACAAGCAGCGAGGCTGTTAACGCGGCAACCCCGGCATGCCCTTGAGCGCGCCAAGCCCTCGCATCATCTTCGCCATGCCACCCTTCTTCATCTGCTTCATCATCGCCTGCATCTGATCGAACTGCTTCAGCATCCGATTGACCTCCTGCACCGGAACACCGGCGCCGGCGGCGATGCGGCGCTTGCGCGACGCCTTGATCAGATCCGGCTTCGCACGCTCGGCGGCAGTCATCGAATTAATGATGCCTTCGGTGCGGCGGATCTGCTTCTCGGTATCTTCGGCCTTTACTTGGCCGGCCGCTTCCGCAAGCTGCGCTGGCAGCTTGTCGATCAGACCGGACAATCCGCCCATCTTGCGCATCTGCGCGATCTGCTCCTTGAAGTCGTTCAGATCGAAGCGCTCGCCCGATTGCATGCGCTTGGCAAACTTCTGTGCGCTTTCCTGATCGACCGACTTCTTGACGTCTTCGACCAGTGCGACGATGTCGCCCATGCCCAGGATGCGGCTGGCCATCCGATCGGGCGAAAACGGCTCGAGTCCGTCGAGCTTTTCTCCGACGCCGACAAACTTGATCGGCTTGCCGGTCACGTGCCGCACCGAGAGTGCCGCGCCACCTCGTGAATCGCCGTCGAGCTTGGTCAGAATGATGCCGGTCAGCGGCAGGCGCTCGGCGAACACTTTTGCGGTGGCCACCGCGTCCTGGCCGAGCATCGCATCGACAACGAACAGCGTTTCAATCGGATGCAACCGCGCTTCCAGCGCTGCGACTTCCTGCATCATCGCTTCGTCGATCGCGAGGCGGCCCGCGGTATCGACGATCAACACGTCGAAGTAGTGTCGCTTCGCGTGGTCGAGTGCGCGCGCCGCGATATCGATCGGCTTGTCGCCGGGGTCCGAAGGAAAAAATTCAGCCCCGGCCTGCTCGGCGACCGTCTTTAGCTGCTCGATCGCCGCCGGTCGATACACGTCGGCTGACACCGCCAGCACTTTCTTCTTGCGCTCCGTCTGCAGCCAGCGCGCAAGCTTGCCGACCGTGGTCGTCTTCCCTGCGCCCTGCAAGCCCGCGAGTAAAAACACAGCCGGCGGTTGTGTTGCGAGGTTGAGCTGACGCTCTTTGTCCGAGAGATCGCCCCCCATGATCGTCGTCAACTCGCGCTGTACGACGCCGACCAGCGCCTGACCCGGTGTCAGACTGCCCGCTACTTCTTCGCCGAGCGCCTTTTCCCTGACGCGGGCGATCAGATCGCGCACGACGGGCAATGCGACATCGGCTTCCAGCAGCGCCAGGCGGACTTCGCGCAGCATCAGCTGCATGTTCTCTTCGGTCAGGCGCGCCTGGCCGCGCATCGTCTTGACGACGCGCGCGAGTTTGGTGGTGAGTTGATCGAGCATCGGAAAAGCCGTGAATTTCGGAGGGTTGCGCAGAGGAGAAACTTAACATCTGCATGGTATAAACATTCATGCAGTTGCGCTTCGAGTGGCTCGCATTGTACGTGGCCGTCGCCGCGCTTTATCTGCTTCTTGCGTGGCGTGAGTGGGTCGTGCAACGGCCGGGGTCGGGCCGTACCCCTGTCTGGCACGCGATGGTGCTTGCGTTGGTGCTCGCAATGCACGGCACACTGCTGTTGCACGGCGTCTACCAGGCAGGCGGACTGCGCTTCGGTTTCGCGCACGCGCTGTCTGCCACGCTGTGGATCACCGCGTTGATCGTCTGCGTCGAGACGATGTTCTCCCCCTCGCGCGGCATGTTCCTGTTGGTGCTGCCGTTGGCGGCGCTGGCGAGCTTCCTGCCGGTGCTGTTTCCGGGCGCGATCGTCGGGAGCTCGAGCGCGTCACCGCTGTTTCAGGTTCATCTGCTGCTGGCGATCCTCGCCTACAGCCTGCTGACGATCGCCGCGATCCATGCGGTGCTGATGGCGACCATGGAGCGTCGGTTGCACGGGGAAGCGGTCGCCGCGCCGGGTCGGCTCGGATTTGTCATCGACCGGCTGCCACCGCTGATGGCGATGGAAGGTGTGCTGTTCCGATTGATCACGGTTGGCTTCATTCTATTGACCGCAACGCTCATCAGCGGAATTTTCTTTTCCGAAGAATTGTTCGGCCGTCCACTGAGGTTCGATCACAAGACGGTGTTCGCGATCGCGTCGTGGGCCGTCTTCGGCGGCCTGTTGCTCGGGCGCTTGATATTCGGGTGGCGCGGACGCACGGCGTTGCGCTGGACCATCACTGGCTTTGCAATGCTGATGCTCGCCTACGTAGGCAGCCACTTCGTGCTCGAAGTCCTGTTACAGCGAGTCTGATGAGTCGCGTCCTGTTCTTTGTGCTGCTTGCGCTGGTAATTTATCTCGCGTGGCGCTGGCTGCAGAAAAAACAGCTCCCGCGCGGCGACGACGATTCGAATGTTCCGCGCCTGCCGATGGTCAGCTGTGCGACGTGCGGCCTGCACGTGCCGCACAACGAGGCCCTCGTGCTCGACGATCGCTATTTTTGTTGCGAAGAGCATCGCCGGGCAGCGCCGCCGGCGTCTCAGTGAGCGCCATTGATGAGCGCGATTGACGCGAGCGACCAAGTGAACGCACCCGAAGCATCGATCACGCAGGCCGAGTTTCGGCTCGAAGACAAGCCCACGGTCGAAGGCGAAACACCCTGGCGCGCGCTCGAGTACTTCGCCAGCACGCGCGTGATCGTAGCTGCGGCCCTGGTCTTTGCGAGCGCGGCGTTCGGTGCGCGTCCGCTCGGGGTGAGCGCCGTAACGGGCTCCACTCTGGCCGCGTCGATCTCGTACTTCGCACTGGCTGCTTTGTTTGCCGGTCTGTCGCTGTACCTGCACCGGCGCTTCCTGGCGCAGGTGATCGGCCAGCTGGTGCTCGATCTGGTGGTCATTACCACGCTCGTGGTCGGCAGCGGTGGCGTGGCGTCAGGCTGGGTCATCCTGTTTCTGCTGCCGCTGGCCGGAGCGTCCTTGCTGTTGTCGTCAACTCTGGTGTTCTTTGTCTGCGCGATCGCAGTGCTGGCGATCCTGATCGACGCCGGGCTGCGCACGCTGTCGGCCGATGCATCGGACCCGTTGTTGTTCCAAGCGGGACTGTACGGCGCGGCATTGTTCGCGGTGACCGCGCTGTTGCGCGCGTTGAGCGTGCAGCTGGCCAGCCAGGAACGCCTGGCGCGCTCACGCGGCCGCGACCTGCAGAATCAACTGGCGATCAACCGGCTGGTAATTGCGCAAATGCAGCAGGGCGTCATCGTGGTCGATCCGAGCACGCGCGTGCGCGCGAACAATCGCGCCGCGCGCCATATGCTCGGCCTGGAACCCTCGACTCAACTCACCGGCGTTTGTTTGACCAGCGTGCCGGCTGCCAGCGCGTTGGCCGAAGCTTTCATGCGATGGGTCGGGGCCGGGCGCAGCGAGGGCGCGTGGTCCAACACGGTGCTGGCCGGCGCTAATGGAAATGCGGACACTGCGAGCCCACTGCTCGAGTCGCGCATGCGTGCGCGCTTTGCGCGGCCGGCGTCGAGCTCGTCCGAAGAGTTCGTCATCTTCATTGAAGACGTGCGCGACGTCGAAGATCGCGCGCAACAGTTGAAGCTCGCTGCGATGGGCCGCCTGACCGCGTCGATCGCACACGAGATTCGAAATCCGCTCGCCGCCATCAGTCATGCCGGCCAGCTGATGGGCGAGGACAGCACCGATCCGATGTTGAAGCGGCTGGCCGGCATCGTGCGCGAGAACACGCATCGGCTCAATCGCTTGGTCGAAGACGTGCTCAGAGTCGCGCGCCGCGAGCCGCCGCTCGGCGATGAGATCGACATCAACGAATTCGTGCAGCAGTTTTTGTCGGAGTTCCTGCGCGACCGCGCGCTTGCCATCGCCACGATTCAACTCGACTCCGAGCCGGATCTGCGCGTCAAATTCGAGCAATCGCATTTGAGGCAGGTGCTCTACAACCTGGTCGACAACGCGTTGCGCTACGCCAGCGGAACTGCAAAGTCGGTGCGGATTGTGATCGAGCGCGCACCCGAGCAGGATCGTCCCCAACTGTGGGTGTTCGACGATGGCACGGGCGTGACGGCGGATGCCCGCGTTGCTTTGTTCGAGCCGTTTTTCACCACACGCAGCCAGGGCACCGGGCTCGGCCTGTACCTGGCGCGCGAGTTTTGCGTCACCAATCGCGCCAGCCTCTCGTACTCGTCTCGGCGTGAGGTCGACGGTTCGTCGCGCGACGGCTTTCTGCTGCGCTTCGGCGGCGGCGTGCCGATGGGCAATGAACAGCAGGGATTCTTGGATACTTTGCCGATCAGATAATGCGCGATGAGCACGACAGGGGATTCGATCAGGTCTGAGACAGCGAGCATTGAGCCGATGCAGCGCCGGCTGCCCGCCGTGCTGGTGGTCGACGACGAGGCCGACCTGCGTGAGCTGCTGTCGCTGACCCTGGTGCGCCTCGGGCTCGATGTCGACACGGCAGAATCGGTGCAGGCCGCGCGTGCCTTGCTCGGCCGCAACAAGTACGCATTGTGTCTGACCGACATGCGATTGCCCGACGGCACCGGGCTCGATCTGGTGCGCGATGTAGCCGCTTCGGCCGGGCCGCCGATCGCCGTGATCACCGCCTATGGCAGCGCGGAGAACGCGGTGGCCGCGCTCAAGGCCGGCGCCTTCGATTACCTGACCAAGCCGGTCGATATCAATCAACTGCGCATGCTGGTTCGCTCGGCCGTGCGCGAAACCGGCGCAGCGCAGCCAGAGACCGCCAGGCCAAGCGATGGTGCGGGCGACCACACCGCACTTGCGCGTTTGATCGGCGACACACCGGCGATGCAGCAGATGCGCACGATGATCGGCCGCCTGGCGCGCAGCATGGCACCGGTGGCGATTCACGGCGAATCGGGCAGCGGCAAGGAACTCGCGGCGCGCGCGATTCACGACTCTTCGAGCCGCCGGCAGCAGCCGTTTATCGCGGTCAATTGCGGCGCGATTCCCGAGACGTTGATGGAGGCGGAATTCTTCGGCTATCGCAAAGGAGCGTTTACCGGGGCCGAGCGCGATCGTGAAGGCTTCTTTCAGGCGGCCGCGGGCGGTACGCTGTTTCTCGACGAGGTGGCCGAGTTGCCGCTGGCAATGCAAGTCAAGTTGTTGCGCGCGATCCAGGAGCGCAGGGTGCGCAAGGTGGGCGCGTCGGCCGAAGAGCCGGTCGATGTGCGGCTGGTCAGTGCCACGCATCAGGATCTCGGCGCGCTGGTCACGGCAGGCAGGTTTCGGCAGGATTTGTTTTATCGCCTGAACGTGATCGAGCTGCGCGTGCCCGGCTTGCGCGAGCGGCTCGATGACATTCCAGTGCTGGCTGAGGCAATCCTGGTTCGAATATCGGAACGCGCGGGATCACACCGCGCGCGCCTGTCGCCCGCCGCCGCTGCGGCACTGAAGCGCTATAGATTCCCGGGCAATGTGCGCGAGCTCGAAAATATTCTCGAGCGTGCGGTGGCGTTGGCGGTGGACGATGTGTTGATGGCCGACGACTTGATGCTGCCCGCTTCCGAGATCGACGTTCCGATCGATCTCGAGCCGGTTGCGGCCGATGTCGCCGAGGAGGTCGCTGCGCCAGCCGGTGAAGAATTCGAAAGCGCAGCGTCACCCGATGTGCTGGATTTTCGCGTGGTCGACGGCGTGCCGACTTCGCTTGGCGCCTATCTCGATTCGCTCGAGCGCGACGCGATCCGCTGCGCGCTCGGCAAGACGCGTTACAACCGCACTGCGGCGGCGCAGCTGCTCGGCATCACGTTCCGTCAGTTGCGCTACCGCATGCAGCGGCTCGGCATTAAATGACGGTCGGCCCCGACGGCTGGCTCGATGCCGCCCGCCGCGTGCCGTCTCCCAACTTCGATGCACGACCAGGTCGCACCGCGGTCGAGTTGATCGTCATCCACAACATCAGCCTGCCACCCGGTGTGTACGGCGGCGGTCATGTAGCTCGGCTGTTTACCAACGCTCTAGACCCCGACGCTGATCCGTTTTTCGCGCAGATCTCCGCTGCGCGCGTATCGGCCCACTTGCTGATTGAGCGCGGCGGCACCACCACCCAATTCGTGTCATTTGCCGATCGTGCGTGGCACGCTGGTGCCTCGGCGTTCGAGGGTCGCCCAGGCTGCAACGATTTCTCAATCGGTATCGAGCTCGAAGGCACCGATTTCGAATCGTTCACCGATGCGCAATACGCCGCGCTCAACAGCACGATCGACGCGCTGCTTCCTGCGTACCCGATACGGGCGCTGCGCGGCCACAGCGACATCGCGCGCGATCGAAAGACCGATCCCGGTCCGTTTTTCGACTGGCGCCGAATCGCGATTCCGTCAAGCGTTTCCGTTCCTTCCGCCTGATTTTGGAGTTCGGCGTTGCGCAACGCGTCTTCGATGCGATGCGCCATCAACACTTGTTGAGTTTCAAAAATTCTGCGCTTATGATGCGCAACACTATTCGTAGTAACAAATCCCTACTCGCATACCAGATGTTGTGCATGGTCTTGGAATCGATTGCATTTGATGCGCTTGACGAGGGCCTTGATGAGCGAGGCCGCGAGCGGCGCTTCAGGAGCGATGTCGTGACCGACCGGCAGCGCGGGCTCGGGGTCGGCGACTAGAACTTGTGGTGTTTGCAATCAGCGTGGCGCCGCCGGGCGCACGTTTGCGATGCAGGCACTTAAATGATTTGGAGGGGTAATGCAGTTTCAAGAAGTCACCCAGGCGGCCGCGGCGGGCGGTGCAGCCCCCGCTGCGGCGGTACACGAATTTTCGGAAAAATTGGGCGACATGAGCGGTGGTGGCATCAGCGCCATTAACGCCACCTCGTTCGGAGACTACAAGGTCATTCGCCGCAATGGCTCGGTAGTCTCATTCGAGCCGTCGAAGATCGCAGTGGCGATGACCAAGGCGTTTATCGCGGTGCGCGGCGGTCAGGGCGCGGCGTCGTCGGCGATTCGCGAACAAGTTGAAAAGTTGACCGATGGCACGGTGCGCGCGTTGCTGCGTCGCCTGCCGGCGGGCGGCACCTTTCATATAGAAGACGTGCAGGATCAGGTCGAGCTGTCGCTGATGCGCGATGGCGCGCACGACGTCGCGCGCTCCTATGTGCTGTATCGCGAAAAGCGCACTCAGGAGCGCGCGCAGGAGGGCGGGCACAAGGCGCAGCCGGTGCGCAGCCTCTCGATGCTCGAAAACGGCGTACGTGTGCCGCTCGACATGCCGCGCGTGGAGGCAATCGTGCGCGCTGCGTGCGCCAACCTGACCGACTACGTGACACCGGGCGAGATCCTGACCGAGACGGAGAAGAACCTCTACGACGGCGTGCCGCTCGACGAGGTTTACAAGTCGGCCATTCTTGCCGCGCGCGCGCTGATCGAGAAAGACCCGGCGTATTCGACCGTCAGCGCGCGCTTGCTGCTGCACACCGTGCGGCGCGAAGTGCTGGGCGAAGAAGTCACTCACGCCGCGATGGACAGGCGTTATCCAGAGGCTTTCGCGCGCTTCATCAAATACGGCATCGGTGCCGGGCTGCTCGATGAGCGCCTGGCCCAGTTCGATTTGAAGCGGCTGGGCGCAGCGCTCGATGCCGAGCGCGATCTAAGCTTCAACTATCTCGGCCTGCAAACACTGTACGACCGCTATTTTCTGCATCACGAGGGCCGCCGCTTCGAGCTGCCGCAGATATTTTTCATGCGGGTGGCCATGGGGCTCGCCCTCGGTGAGATCGAGCGCGAGACACGCGCCGTCGAGTTCTACGAGGTGCTATCGAGTTTCGACTTCATGAGCTCGACGCCAACGCTGTTCAACTCCGGCACCAAGCACTCGCAGTTGTCGTCTTGCTACCTGTCGACGGTGGGCGACGATCTCGACGGCATTTACGAGGCGATCAAGGAAAACGCGCTGCTGGCCAAGTATGCGGGCGGGCTGGGCAACGACTGGACCCCCGTGCGCGCGCTGGGCAGCCATATCAAGGGCACCAACGGCAAGAGCCAGGGCGTGGTGCCGTTCCTGAAGGTCGTCAACGACACGGCGGTTGCGGTGAATCAGGGCGGCAAGCGCAAGGGGGCCGTGTGCTGCTATCTCGAAACCTGGCATCTGGACGTAGAAGAGTTCCTCGAGCTGCGCAAAAACACCGGCGACGACCGCCGGCGCACGCACGACATGAACACCGCGAATTGGATTCCGGATCTGTTCATGAAGCGCGTGCTCGACGGCACGGACTGGACGCTGTTCTCGCCGTCCGACTGCCCCGATCTGCACGACCTCACGGGCCGCGCGTTCGAGGCAGCCTACGTGCGCCATGAAGGCAGAGCGGACCGCGGCGAGTTGAAGCTGTTCAGAAAGGTTTCGGCGCAGGTGCTCTGGCGCAAGATGCTGTCGATGCTGTTCGAGACCGGGCATCCGTGGATCACGTTCAAGGATGCCTGCAACCTGCGCTCCCCGCAGCAGCACGTCGGCACGATCCACAGCTCCAACTTGTGCACCGAGATCACGCTCAACACGTCGGACTCCGAAATCGCTGTGTGCAATCTTGGCTCGGTCAACTTGCCAGCGCACATGGTGGCCGACGGCCACGGCGGCTTCGAGCTCGATCAGGTCAAGTTGAAGAAGACGATCCGCACGGCCATGCGGATGCTGGACAACGTCATCGACATCAATTACTACGCGGTCAACAAGGCACGCAATTCGAATGTCAAGCACCGTCCGGTCGGGCTCGGCATCATGGGCTTCCAGAATTGCCTGCATCTGCTGCGGGCGCCGTACGCGTCGGCAGCGGCCGTCGAATTCGCCGACCGCAGCATGGAGGCGACCTGCTACTACGCCTACTGGGCGTCGACCGAGCTGGCCGAGGAGCGCGGCCGCTATTCTTCGTTTGCCGGCTCACTCTGGGACAGCGGCATCCTGCCGCAGGACACGCTGGCGTTGCTGGCGGAGCAGCGCGGCGGCCACGTTGAAGTCGATTCGAGCTCGACGATGGACTGGGACGCACTGCGCGGTCGCATCAAGCAGCACGGCATGCGCAATTCGAACTGCGTCGCGATCGCTCCGACCGCCACGATTTCCAACATCGTCGGGGTCGACGCCTGCATCGAGCCGACGTTTCAGAACCTGTTCGTCAAGTCGAACCTGTCGGGTGAATTCACGGTCGTCAACGACCATTTGGTGCGCGACCTGAAAGCACTCGGCGTGTGGGACGAAGTAATGGTGCACGAGCTGAAGTACTACGACGGCTCGGTCGCCAAGAGCGAGCGGGTGCCCGCGGAGTTGCGCCAGCTTTACGCCACCGCTTTCGAGATCGAGCCGAGCTGGTTGATCGAATGCGCGTCGCGCCGGCAAAAATGGATCGACCAGGCGCAGTCGCTCAATATCTATATGGCGGGCGTGTCGGGCCGAAAGCTCGACGAGACCTACAGGCTCGCGTGGCTGCGCGGCTTGAAGACCACCTACTACCTTCGCACGGTCGGCGCTACGCACGCCGAAAAGTCGACCACGAATACCGGACAGCTGAATGCTGTGCCCACCGATGGTCAGGTGTGCCTGCTGAAGCCCGGTGACGCGAGCTTCGCCGACTGCGAGGCCTGCCAGTAAGAGCGGACAAAAGTGAAAACCTACTTTTGTCCGATTAGTGAGCGTGAAATCGCTGGCAGAGCCAGACAATTTCGCGAGAGTAACTACAGAAAAAGATGCGCCTTGGTCGCGAACTGGAGGGGAAGTTGAGCGTACTTGCTTGGGAGGAAAACATCGCGGCGGTACCGCGAGGAGTGCCCGCAGCGTTAACCGGCGGAATGCGACTGCCAACGCCGATGGTTGACGAGGCCGCGGTCATTGCGCCTGAGCTGCGGCGGGTCAACGTGGCCGACAAACGGATCATCAACGGCCGCACCGACGTCAATCAGCTGGTCCCGTTCAAATACAAATGGGCCTGGGAAAAGTATTTGTCCACCTGCGCGAATCACTGGATGCCGCAGGAAGTCAACATGTCACGCGACATCGCGCTGTGGAAAGACCCGAACGGGCTGACCGACGACGAGCGCCGGCTGGTCAAGCGCAATCTGGGGTTTTTCGTCACGGCCGATTCGCTCGCCGCCAACAACATCGTGCTCGGCACCTATCGCCACATCACCGCGCCCGAGTGTCGCCAGTTTCTGTTGCGCCAGGCATTCGAGGAAGCGATTCATACGCACGCCTATCAGTACATCGTCGAGTCCCTCGGGCTCGAGGAGGGCGAGATCTTCAACGCGTACCACGAGGTCGGTTCGATCCGCGACAAGGACGAGTTTCTGATCCCGTTCATCGACACGCTGACCGACCCGCACTTCACCACCGGCACGACCGAGAGCGACCAGGCGCTGCTGAAGAGCCTGATCGTCTTCGCCTGCCTGATGGAAGGCCTGTTCTTCTACGTCGGCTTCACGCAGATCCTGGCGCTTGGCCGGCAAAACAAGATGACCGGCGCGGCCGAGCAGTATCAGTACATCCTTCGCGACGAGTCGATGCACTGCAACTTCGGCATCGATCTGATCAACCAGATCAAGCTGGAGAACCCGCAACTGTGGACGCTGCCGTTTCGCGACGAGGTGCGCGCGCTATTTCACAAGGCGGTCGAGCTCGAATACGCCTACGCCGAAGACACGATGCCGCGCGGGGTGCTCGGGCTGAACGCGCCGATGTTCAAGGGCTACCTGCGCTACATCGCGAACCGGCGTGCGCAGCAGATCGGTATCGAGACGCTGTTCCGCCAGGAAGAAAATCCGTTTCCGTGGATGAGCGAGATGATCGATCTAAAAAAGGAGCGCAATTTTTTCGAAACGCGCGTCCTCGAGTATCAAAGCGGAGGCGCACTCAGTTGGGATTAGCGCGAACAGATGAAGCAATCGCGGCGCATGAGCAACGTCAGCGAACAACGTTGAACGTTTGAACAGTGGAACAAAACGCACACAAATCGATGTTGGTCGCAGAAAATTCTTGCGGTGAAATTATTTTGCGCGTAAAACGCGATCCATTGTTTAACTGTTCAATCGGTTTGTGGTTTGAAGTGTCTAACAAGCCAAGATTGATCACTGAATTGACTACGCAACCTCACAGTTCAAGAGCTCATACGCACAGAAGCGCCAAGACAACCCGGTCTTGCGGCTCTTTTTTCTCTACAACTCCCGATCATCCAGACGCCGGCTGTCTTCCGGCGTCTTCCTTGCGCGCGCGTCTGTCCCGGCTTGTTCGCGCGCGCCGTACCGAATTCATCAGCGTCAGCGGTCAGTGCGCTGCCCGTTCCGCGCATTTCTCGGATTTGCGGAAACACAAACGCATTTCTGGGGGTGTCGCGGCGACAGAGCATCTGCATGCGCCGATGAATAGCCCGACGGGTCCTGCCTCTACAACGGCGGCCCAGCGGGTTTCCTTCTCAACCTCCGCACTAACGTGCATCGAAGGAGATTCATCATGGCTATGAAGAAAAAAGCGAAAAAGGCAGCAAAGAAATCCGCGAAAAAATCGGGCAAAAAAGCTTCTAAAAAGCGGAGACCAGCAGCCAAGAAAACTGCTAAAAAATCCACTAAGAAGCGTGCAGCCAAGAAAAGGGCTGCAAAAAAAAAAGTAGCTAGAAAAGTCGCGAAGAAATCAGCAAAGAAGTCGGCAAAGAAGTCAGCGAAAAAAGCCACGAAGAAGCGGGCGAAACCGCGCAAGGCAGCCAAGAAGTCGGCTGCGCGCAAGCCCGCTGCTAAGCGGCCGATGCCGAGGCCCGCAGTACGGCCTACGATGATGCCGACACCGGTTGCTCCGTCGACCGCCGCAGCGCCGGGTGCGAGGACTGCACTGAATCCGGCAGCGGCGTGGCCGTTCCCGACGGGCAGCCGGCCTTAGCGGTACGAACTCTTCGAGTTCTTAGTTGCAAATTGGCAAGGGCGCTCTAACCAGCGCCCTTTTTTCTTGGCGGTTTTCGCCTGCAGCGAATTGCGCAGCGGAGCCGCTTAGAATCCGCCACCACCGCTTTCTCACCGTTACGTGAACTTCGGCGCCCTGCATGCTGATCGACATCGCCCGCTTCCTGCTTGACGTTTTGGGATCGCTGATGGTTGGGCTGTTGATCCTGCGCGTATGGATTCACGCGATCGGCATGCCGGGGCGCAATCCGGTCGCTGCTTTCGTGGTCGCGCTGACCAACTGGGCGGTGCGTCCGCTGCATCGGGTCCTTGCCCCGCGCGGCCGCATCGATTGGGCCTCGGTGCTCGCCGCCTTTCTGCTGACCCTGCTCGTCGTGGTATTGATCCGGCAACTTCTGGGCGGCGACATTTCGTTCGAATTCGTCCTGCTGGCTACGCTGCGTCAATTCACGATCTGGGCGCTCAACGTGGTGGTGTGGATGACGATCATTTACGCCATCGTCAGCTGGGTGAATCCACACGCGCCGTTCGCGCCTGCGCTCGGCATGATGCTACGGCCGCTGCTGGCGCCGATTCAGCGCGTAGTGCCGCCGATCGGCGGGTTCGATTTGTCTCCGCTGGTGCTGCTGCTGGCGGTCTACGTTTTGCAGATGGTCGTGGTGCGAGTGTGAGAAAGCGCCTTTTCCTGCTTCATTACCACGGCCGATAGCCGAACGCCTCGTTAAACCGTTCGGATATCGAAGCGCGATCCGCCGTGTGATTCTGGCCACCGGGGCGCTCGATTTTTATCGAGCCCATGGTGGCGGCCAGGCGGCCGATCGTTTCCCAATCCATCTGTTGCTCGATGCCGAACAGCAAGCCGGCGCGGTACGCATCGCCGCAGCCGGTCGGATCGACCGGCTCGTGCACCGGTGCAATGGGGATCTGCAAAACCTTGCCATCGGCGTAAATCTGCGAGCCCGCCCCGCCGTGCGTGACGATCAGCGCGCGCACCTTGCGTGACAAGTCGGGCAGCGTCATCTGCGTACGATCGGCGAAAAGCTTCGCTTCATAGTCGTTGACCGTCACATAACTGGCGCGCTCGACAAACCAGCGCAGTTCCTCGCCCGAAAACATCGGCAGCCCCTGGCCGGGATCGAAAACGAACGGGATGCCGCGCTCGGCGAACTGCTCGGCGTGCTGCAGCATGCCTTCACGCCCATCGGGCGCCACGATACCGAGCTTGATCGATCCGTCGTCCGGGATCACATTCAAGTGCGAATCGGTCATCGCGCCCGGATGGAACGCGGTAATTTGATTGTTGTCCGCGTCCGTGGTGATGAACGCTTGCGCGGTGAAGCTGCTGTTGAGCTGCCGCACGAACCGGCAGCTGATCTGCAGCCGATCGAGCCGATCGAGATACGGTTGCGCATCCCGGCCGACGGTGGCCATCGGCCACGCTTGGGCCTCGAGCAGCCTGGCGTTGTAGGCGATGTTGCCGGCGCATCCGCCGAACTCGCGCCGCATCTCCGGCACCAGAAAGCAGACATTGAGAATGTGCACCTCGTGCGGCAGCACATGATCGGCAAACCGGCCGGGAAAGACCATGATCGAGTCGTACGCGATCGAACCGCAGACCAGTGTGCTCACTGCGCTAGATGAAGAACGGGTAAACCAGGAAACCGGCGGCCTGTACTCCGCGCGCTTCGAAGAACAGGCGGATCGTGTAATCGCTGCCGCTGGCAAAGCCATCGTCGATGCGCGATGACGGCTCGCCGGCCGCGGCAAGGTAATCGGCCGGAGTAAATACCTTGCGCGCGATCGGTCGATTGCGCGAATCGGTCAGCGTGACCTCGACTGCAGGCAGCGCCTGCGTGAAAGTTGCGCGATTGCGGATCACCGTCGTCAACTCGAGCACATCTGTCCCCGGAATCGCCTGCAGCTCGCTGCCGATCACCGCCAGTTGATCAACCTGGGTCGGCCAGCCCACGGTGCAGCCGAACACGCCGCACAACTGCACCAGCGCATCACGCGCCTGCGGTGCGCGCGCCAGCAATTCCGCGCGAAAGACGACGGCAAGCTGCACGATGATCAGCGCGAGCAGCACCAATGTTCCGCCGCCGAAGACGACCGAGAATCCGCGGCGCCCGGGTGCTGTTCCTGAGCGAATGAACTCGGGCTCCTCTTCGACCGCGGGCTGATGCGTGGGGCGCACCGGCTGCGCTTCGGTCTCGGCGGGCAGCGCCGCCAGCTCGATTACTTCGATCCCGTCGATGACCGACGCGGCGCCGAATTGTTCGCGGCCACCCGGTGCAATCAATGTCGGAACGCCTTCCACCGCTTCAACCTGCTCCTGCAATGCGCGCTCGCGTTTAATTCTGGAGCGCCGCTTCGCTTCGTCTTCGCTCCGCTCGTTGCGAACGGGTGGCGTCGCTGGCAACGGCGCGGAACGGCGCAGCGCGGGGTTGGCCAGCGTCGCCGGTGCGGTAGGCGCGATGCGCAATGTTGTGGCGGGCCCCAGCGCCTGCTTCTCGCTGATGGTTGTCGGCGGCGGCCGCGTGCGCGGTCCGCGACGGGTCGGCGTTGATGCCGCCTTTGAAGCTGGTGCGGCCTGTTCGGAGCGCGATGCGCGCGGAGTGGGGCTTGGCATGGGCTTGATCAACGGTTGCGTGAGCGCAGATACGGTGCGCGTTTGCGCCAGCGCTGAATCATCCACGTAGGTCAAGCTGCCGATCGCATCGAATACGGCGCGGCATTGGCCGCAACGGACCAGCCCGCCGCGCAGCTTGAGTTGGTCCGCGACGACGCGAAACAGCGCGCCGCATTGGGGACACTTGGTTGCCAGCGCCATCGCTACCTCGTCCCACGCGTTCCAGCGACACACGCCCAGCCGTCTTCACTGCGCCAGACGCTCAACGCCAGCGTGGCATCGGCGTGGCGATACGTCGCAATGACATCGTCGGCCTGCCGCTCGAGAATGCCCGAGAGCACCAACGTGCCGTGGGGTGCAACGCGCGCGAGCAAGGCGGGCGCCAGCAGCTTCAGCGGGTTCGAAAGAATATTGGCAAGCACGATGTCGTAGGTGGTTGCACTCAGACTCAGTCGCTGCGGATCAGTGTAGCTGGCGGCCACACCATTGGCGCTGGAATTGGCGCGCGCTGCGGCGATTGCCTGTGGATCGAGATCGGTGCCCACGACAACGCCGGCGCCGAGCTTGGCAGCGGCGATTGCGAGAATGCCCGAGCCGCAGCCGTAGTCGAGAACGCTGGCGCCCGCACTGGTGTTTTCATCAAGCCATGCGAGGCACAGGCGCGTCGTCGGATGCGTGCCCGTGCCGAATGCAACGCCCGGATCGAGGCGTACTACGACGGCCGCGTGCGCCGGCGGTGTGTGCCAGCTTGGAACGATCCACAGCCGCTCGCTGATACGCGTGGGCATGAACTGCGACTCCGATGCGCGTACCCAGTCGGTGTCTTCCACAGTGACGCGCTGCTCGATTTTGAGCGGCGCGTTGACCGCCAGGCCTGCCGCTTCGATGATCCCATCTGCGCTGTCTTGCTCCGCGAGTACACGCAAGCGGCTTGCTGCCCAGGCCAGGTGCGACGGCGCGAATCCCGGCTCGCCGTACAGTGGCTGCTCGTCGGCGGACTCGGCGCTCGCGTCTTCGATCGACACTGAAAGCGCACCGCATTCAAGCAGGGCGTCGGCCAGTGCTTCTGCGCTCGGCCCGTCGGCGTTCAGCGTGATCTCAACCAGCACAAAGCTTAAAGGTGGCGTGCTGCCAGTCGCTTTTCCAGATAATGGATGCTGGTGCCGCCGAGCACGAATATTTCGTCGATCAACAACTCGCGATGCAGCGGAATGTTGGTCTTGATGCCCTCGACCACCATCTCGGACATTGCGATTCGCATGCGCGCGAGCGCCTGATTGCGAGTATCGCCGTAGCAGATCACCTTGCCGATCATCGAGTCGTAGTTCGGCGGAACGAAGTAGCCGGTGTAGGCGTGCGAATCGACGCGCACGCCCGGCCCGCCCGGCGGATGCCACGCGGTAATGCGCCCCGGCGACGGCGTGAACCGGTACGGGTCTTCGGCGTTGATGCGGCACTCGATCGCGTGCCCCTTCTGCTCGATATCGCGCTGGCGCATGCGCAGCTTTTCGCCGGCGGCCACCCGGATCTGCTCCTGCACGATGTCGATGCCGGTCACCATTTCGGTGACCGGATGCTCGACCTGCACGCGCGTGTTCATTTCAATGAAGTAGAACTCGCCGCCTTCGAACAGGAATTCGAATGTGCCCGCGCCGCGATAGTTGATCTTCTTGCACGCCTCGACGACTTTGTCGCCCATTTTGTCGACCAGGCGGCGGTTGAGCCCCGGCGCCGGCGCTTCTTCGATCACCTTCTGATGGCGCCGCTGCATCGAACAATCGCGTTCGCCCAGCCAGACCGTATTGCGATGCTGATCTGCGAGTACCTGAAATTCGATATGCCGGGGATTCTCCAGAAACTTTTCCATGTACACAGCCGGGTTGCCGAACGCCGCCTGCGCCTCCTGCCGCGTCATGTTGACCGCGTTGAGCAATGCGGCCTCGGTGTGTACGACCCGCATGCCGCGCCCGCCGCCGCCACCCGATGCCTTGACGATCACCGGGTAGCCGATCGCGCGCGCGATCTTGACGATCTCGCGCGCATCTTCGGCGAGCGAACCGTTGGAGCCGGGCACGATCGGCACGCCGGCCGCCAGCATCGCCTGCTTGGCCGAAATCTTGTCGCCCATCGCGCGGATCGATTCAGGGCGTGGTCCGATAAAACAGAAGCCGCTTTTCTCAACGCGCTCAGCGAAGTCGGCGTTCTCAGACAGGAAGCCATAGCCGGGGTGGATCGCCTCGGCATCGGTCACCTCGGCCGCGCTGATGATCGCCGGAATATTCAGATAGCTGTCTTTGGACGGCGCCGGTCCGATGCACACCGATTCATCGGCGAGCTTGACGTACTTCGCGTCGGTGTCGGCCTCCGAGTACACGACCACCGTGCTGATTCCCATCTCGCGGCACGCGCGCTGCACCCGGAGTGCAATCTCGCCGCGGTTTGCGATCAGAATTTTCTTGAACATGGAATATCAGCCCGCGGCAGGACGCCACGGTGCTTGTTTCTCTCAACCTTCATTCAATGATGAACAGCGGCTGGCCGTACTCGACTGGTTGACCGTTTTCGACCAGGATCTGCTTGACGATCCCGCCAACCTCGGCTTCGATCTCGTTGAGCAGCTTCATCGCCTCGATGATGCATAAGGTGTCGCCCGGTTTTATCACTTGGCCGAGTTCGATGAACGCCGCCGAGCCGGGGCTCGGCGAGCGATAAAACGTGCCGACCATCGGCGACTTGACGGCGTGTCCCTCGGGCTCGACTGCCGCCGCGGCTGATCCG
>JBGSWX010000139.1:0-6410 GCA_041751695.1 Burkholderiaceae bacterium
GCAGTGCTGCAAGCACCGGGCGACAACGCCGCCGGTTGGGTGGTTGAAATCACCGCGGGCGAACAGCTGCGGCTGCGGCCGGTCGGTGCGACGCCGCCGGTTCCGGCCGGAAGCACGCTGCAGTTCTGGACCAAGACCGTGTCCGCGGCCGGCCCTACATCGCTCGGCCTGGTGAAGCCCGGCGAGGTGACCGAGCTTCCGGTGTCGCGCTTGCCGGCGCTCGAGGCGCAGCAATTGTTCGAGCTGACGCTCGAGCCCGAAACCGGCTCGCCGATCGGGCGACCCACTGGCCCGATCCTGTACGTGGGCCGCACCGTGCGCTTGTAGTTATTTCGGTTGAAATTCCGGCACGCCGAATTGCCAAAGAAAGAACGACCAGATGTCTGCGGTTTGCGCCTGCTGCTGACTGCGCGTTCCGCCCCCTCCGTGGCCGAGCTCGTAATCGAGCCGCATCAACACCGGCTTGCCTTCGCTCTGAGCGGCCGCTAAGCGCGACGCGAACTTTGCCGATTGCCAGACGTCGACCCGGCTGTCGTTGACGCCGTGGACCAGCATCACCGCCGGATATTTCACGGCGTCCTTGATGTGGTGATAACTGCTCATCGCCAGCAGCGCGTTGAACTCATCTTCTTTCTTGACGGTGCCGTATTCCGGAATATTGGCCACGCCGTTTGCTCTCGTTTCAGAGCGAACCGTATCCAATACACCGACCGACGGCACCGCGGCTGCAAACAGATCGGGGCGCTCGGTAATTGCCCGTCCCGCGAAAATGCCGCCCGCGCTGCCGCCGTAAATGCCGATGCGCTCGCGCGACGTGTAACGATTGGCGATCAGATACTCGGCGACGGCGATTCCGTCTTTCCATGTATTCGGCTTGGTCACCTTGCGTCCCGCGTCATGCCATTCCTCGCCCAGCGCACCACCACCTCGCACATGCGAGATGGCATAGACGCCACCGCGTTCGAGCCATGAGTACACGCGCGCACTGAAAGACGGGTTCTCGGTAATTCCGTAGGCGCCGTAGCCGTAGACGATGGTCGGATTATTGCCATCGAGCTTGACGTCCTTGCGCACCAGCACCGACACCGGAATCTCGACCCCATCATGGCTCTTCACGAAAACTTCGCGCGCCTCGATGTCCTGCGGCGCATCGAACGCTCCGGGCCGCGCAAACTCCAGAGCGGTCAGCTTCTTGTCGGCCGGGTTGTAGTAGTACGGCTTCGACGTGCGCGTCCAACCGGCCAGCGACACCACCGCGCCGGGAAGCCGAACGTCGGTATCGACCAGCGATGCCGATCCGCTGACAGGCAACACCACTTGCTCACTCGGCGCGCCCGCAGAGTGCGGAACGCGCAGCAGTGAGGTCGTGACGCCGCGGCGCTGTGTGACGTAGAGCGCATCCTGCGCGGTCGCGATTGACACAATGACGTCGCGACTCGGCGCGATGACGGTTTCTGCCTCCGCCAGATCGGGGTTCGCAAGCGGCACACGCATCACCTTGTAGCGCGGCGCGTCTGACGAGGTGCGGAAATACATCGCACTCGGCGTAAACGCGATGCCGGCAACCTTGTCTTTTGCGCCGACCACCTGGTGCCACTTTGCCTTGCCCGCAATCGCGTCGGCCAGCGGCGCGATGTAGGCCAGTTGATGACGCTCGACACCGAGCGTGACGACGCACGCGGCCGTTTGCGTGCCGGGAATCTGGAACACGTTGCCGCCCGCATAGATCGGCAGCTTCAAATCCGCGTTCATGGTCGGGCTGAACACCGGCCAATGGTCCGCATTCTTGATCGAACGGAAATAGCGCGTGCGGTCGCCGAAGCGCTCGGTCGGCGGCATCTTCTCGAAGCCTTCACGCAGCCGTGAATAGAAAAAACCACTGTTGTCACCGAGCCATGACACCGAAGAAAATCGAATTCGATCGATCGGTTCGATGACCGGCTTGCCCGACACGACGTCAACCACGTGCAGCAATCCGATCTCGCTGCCGCCGACCTGCAGCGCATAGGCAAGGGTGCGGCCGTCGGCCGATGCACTGTAATCGAGCACCGCCTGCGGCTGCCCCGCCACTTTGGCAAGCGCTTCCGGATCGACGATCACCGTGTCGGCGCCGCCCGCGCCGTCGCGCCACACGAGCTTGAATTGATTCTCCGAAGGCTCGCGGCGCAAAAAGAAAATGCGCCCGGACGGGGTGCGCTCGATGCGGCTCACGGACCCCGGCGCCGCCGCGTCGAGCTCGCGGATGCGTGCGAGCAGTGCGTTGCGCGCCGGTATCTTCGCCAGCACTGCGGTGGTCGCATCCGCTTGCGATCGCATCCATTGCTGCACCTGCGGGTCAGCGACATTCTCGAGCGCGCGATACGGATCGGGCACTTTCACGTTCCAGTAGGTATCTGTCGTTGGCCCGGCGGAAAACGGCGGCGGAATTTTTACGCCGGCGATATCGGCGGCGCTTGCGGCAGGTGAGAGCGTCGCGGCGATTAAAGCGGCAATCAGAAAATGCGCAGGTTTCATCAGGAGCGGCAAGTAGATGCGAGGAATGCAGATCGTACGTTCGATCGCCTAAACTTCAAAAATGACCGTTCAATCCTCACAAGCACCCAGCGCAGAGCTCGCAAAGAGTTTCGACCCCGCATCGATCGAAGCGCACTGGGTACCGATATGGGAGGAGCGCGGCTACTTCGCCGCCGGCACCGACCCGGCCAAGCCGTCGTTCTCGATCCAGCTGCCGCCGCCGAACCGCACCGGCATTCTGCACATGGGCCATGCGTTCAACCAGACGATCATGGACGCGCTGACTCGCTATCACCGCATGTTGGGCTTCAACACGCTGTGGCTGCCCGGCACCGATCACGCGGGCATCGCGTCGCAGATCGTGGTCGAGCGGCAGCTCGAAGCAAAGGGAATCGATCGGCGCGCGATCGGCCGCGAAAAATTCGTCGAAGAAGTGTGGAATTGGCAGCACGTATCGGGTGACGCCATCTTGCAGCAGATGCGGCGTCTCGGCGCGTCAGTCGACTGGAGCCGCGAGTACTTCACGATGGACGAGGACTTGTCGCAGGTCGTCGTCGAAACGTTCGTGCGGTTGTACGAGCAGGGTTTGATCTATCGCGGCAAGCGGCTCGTCAACTGGGATCCGAAGCTGCAGACCGCGGTGGCCGATCTCGAAGTCGAGACCGAAGAGGAAGACGGCCGCATCTGGGAGATTCGCTATCCCGCCGCCAACGGGGACGATTCGGTCGTGGTAGCGACGACGCGGCCGGAGACGATGCTGGGCGACGTTGCGGTCGCGGTGAATCCGAGCGACGAGCGTTACCGCCATCTGGTCGGCAGATCGCTGCAGCTTCCGCTGACCGATCGCACCATTCCCGTGATCGCGGACGATTACGTCGACATGGAATTCGGCACCGGCGCGGTGAAAATCACGCCGGCGCATGACTTTAACGACTTCGCACTCGGGCAGCGGCACGCGCTCGAACCGATCTCGATCTTCACGCTGACTGCAACGATCAACGACAAGGCGCCGGCAAAGTATCGCGGCATGGACCGCTACGTCGCGCGCAAAACCGTGCTCGCCGACCTGCGCGCCGCCGGACTGGTGGTCAGCGAGAAGCCGCACAAAATGAGCGTGCCGCGCTGCGAGCGCACCGGCGAAGTCGTCGAGCCGATGCTCTCAGAGCAGTGGTACATGGCGATGAGCAAGCCCGCGCCGGCGGACACGCTGCATCCCGGGCAATCGATCGCGCAGGTCGCGCTCGATGTGGTCGCGCGCGGCGAGGTCGACATTTTTCCCGAGCAGTGGAAGACGATCTACAACCAGTGGTTAGAGAACATCCAGGACTGGTGCATCTCGCGCCAATTGTGGTGGGGACATCAGATTCCCGCGTGGTACGACGAGCAGGGCCGCGTATTCGTCGCGCGCAGCGAAGAGCAAGCGCAACAGCAAGCCGGCGCCAGCGCGCGTCTACAGCGCGACCCGGACGTGCTCGATACGTGGGTGTCATCGGCGATGCTGCCGTTTTCGACGCTCGGCTGGCCCGACGTGAAAGACAAAGTCGCCTACGACCTCTATCTGCCATCGACGCTGCTGACCACCGGCTACGAAATCATCTTCTTCTGGGTCGCGCGGATGATCATGATGACGACACACTTCACCGGACGAGTGCCGTTTCGCAACGTGTACATCCACGGCATGGTGCGCGACGCCGAGGGCAAGAAAATGTCGAAGAGCGAAGGCAACACACTCGACCCGCTCGACATCATCGACGGCATCGATCTCGAATCGCTGCTCATCAAGAGCACCGTGGGACTGCGCAGGCCTGAAGACGCGCCGAAAGTTGCCGCCAAGGTGCGCAAGCAATTCCCGAACGGCATTGCAGCCTACGGCGCCGACGCCCTGCGCTTCACGATGGCCGCCGCTGCATCGATGGGCCGCACAATCAACTTCGACATCAAGCGCTGCGAGGGCTACCGCAATTTCGCCAACAAGCTTTGGAACGCGGCGCGCTTCGTGCTGATGAACACAGAAGGCCACGATTGCGGGCTCGACGAGAGCCTCCCTGTGCACCTGTCGTTCGTCGATCGTTGGATCATCGGTGAGCTGCAGCGCACCGAGGCCGAGGTGGCGAAAGGCTTTGCCGACTATCGGCTCGACAACGTTGCCAATGCGATCTACTCGTTCGTGTGGAACGAATACTGCGACTGGTACGTCGAGCTCGCCAAGGTGCAACTGCAGGGCGACGAAGAAACACAGCGCGGCACGCGCCGCACACTAGTACGCGTGCTCGAAGCCGCGCTGCGCCTGGCGCATCCGATCATCCCGTTCGTCACCGAAGAGCTGTGGCAGACCGTTTCATTGGTGGCTGGCAAGCGGACCGTCGAGCAAACGACATCGATCATGATTCAGCCGTATCCGAAGAGCCAACCGGAGAAAATCGACGCGAAGTCCGACGCCGCGGTCGCCCTTTTAAAACGTATCGTCGATTCACTGCGCAACCTGCGCAGCGAAATGAATTTGTCGCCTGCGCGGAAAGTGCCACTGGTGGCGTCGGGGGATGCGACGATGCTGGCGTCGTTCTCGCCGTATGTACAGGCATTGGCGCGTTTGTCGGACATCGAAGTCGTCGCCGATGTAAGTGTTACTGTCAACGGCCACCCCGCACCGATCAAGGTCGTTGACAATTACCGGCTGCTGTTGAAGATCGAGGTCGATGTAGATTCCGAACGCGACCGACTCGACAAGGAAATCGCGCGGCTCGAAACCGAAATTCACAAGGCTGAGAGCAAGCTGGGTAACAGCAGCTTCGTCCAGCGCGCACCGGCTGCGGTCGTCGCACAGGAGAAAGAACGACTGACCGGCTTCGACGCAACTTTGCAAAAAGTCAAAGAGCAGCGGGGGCGTCTGCCCCCGACGTGACGTCGCAGCCAGCGGCGTCGCTATGCGGCCAACGCCGCCCGGCGCTCGGCACGGGTGGCAGCGAACGCACTGCGACCGAGCCAACACCACAGTTGTTTGGCATCGCGCGCCGGCCCGATGATGCGCAGCTCACCGGTGCGCATGACTTCGGCCGGCTCGCGCTCACCGGTCCACACATCGGTCAGTGAAAGCACGCTCGACTCGACGACCAGCGTCAACTCATGGCCCGGATCATCGCGGCATAAGTCGGCACTGCGGTTCTCGACGACCAGCCACCACACACGCTCGCGCGGTCGCGCATCGGCAAAACAAAACTGAATCACGACTCGACGCTCAGCGGGAAACTCGTCGAGCTTCGCGAAGCGCCGCACGTCCCACATTAGAAAACCGGCATCGAGCTGGCCGGGCTGCAGCCGGCTGCCGATCCAGCGCGCGCCCCAGTGCGCGAGCGCCATCTCGATTGGACGGAGCTCCTCGCCCGCACGGGTCAACCGGTACTCGTTGTTGCCGCGCCGCTCGACCACTCCGATCTCCTCGAGCTTGCGCAAGCGCTGTGCGAGCAACGTGGCGGACATGCGCGGCACACCGCGGCGAATGTCGTTAAAGCGTGTGCTGCCGCACAGCAGTTCGCGCACAACCAGCGGCGTCCAGCGCTCGCCGAATACCTCGGCACCGCGAGCCACGGTGCAGAACTGTCCGTAATCGATCATGAGAAAGCCTAGAGCCGCGCCCTCGGCGCGGCAAGTCCAGATTCTTGACTAGACGCCAGCACGATCGGCGCCGACGCTTCGGTCTCACTTCACAGGAGGCTCACATGGACGATCGACCCGCTTTCGATGCAGCCAAATTCAAGACCACGACGCGCGCACAGTGGCAGTCAGCCGCCAACGCATGGCACCGTTGGGGACCATTTCTTGGCGAATGGCTCGGCGCTGCCAGCGATCAGATGCTCGACCTCGCGCGCATCGGCGCCGGCAGCCGCGTGCTCGACATC
>JBGSWX010000140.1:0-3108 GCA_041751695.1 Burkholderiaceae bacterium
GCGCCCGCTGGGAATTGCGACGCTGGTTTCATAAAGCACTTATATGAACGCCTCCCGTGTGGCAATCGAATTTTTGAATTGGCTTGGCGGAAACGGTTGCAGTCTTATATCCGGCCTGTCGTGCAGTTCGGATAGACCGACTGCTGGCCCTGATGGGTATTTGCAGGGTCGGAGCTCATCTTCCTCGGCGAGCTTGGGCTTGCGCCTCGCTCAAGAGACCATTCAGCTTGACCGACCCGCGGACCGACCGCGTTTGCCATCACTTCATCGATTCGATTTACGCACTCTTTGCGGCATCCACTCCCTAGACTAGTTTCTGTCGCGAAACTCGTAAGGGCCCTTGAGGCGGTTAATTTTTCGCGTTGGTCTTGACAGGTATGTTTTTGTTTGGCAAACATACGGAATGCCGCCTCAGGATGAATCTGCCGTCGATGTCGAGCGCTGGTTGCGCGAGCAGAGCGCCGCGCTTTGGCCGGCGGCGCTCGGCTCGCTGAGCCTTCGGCACAGCCCCTGCATACGGCCGAACTGCGCGGTGTGTCTGAAGGGCGAAAAGCATCCCAGCTACGTGATGTATTGCCGCATAAAAGGGCGCCGTTCGGCCATCTACATTCCGCAGGAACTGGTGCCGCAGATGCAGCGCTGCCTGGATAATGGCCGTGCCCTGCAGGAACTGCTGCACGAGGCTGCGGGTCGCTACGCCACTGCCGTGAAGCATGAGCGGACTCGAAAACTCGAAAAGCAAAGAGATGACCCGAGTCAGTGATCCGCAGATCAGCTTTGCCGATCTGGAGTTCCTGCACCAGAACGTGCAGCTCGATCCGGTGCTGCAGACCATCTCCGACTTCATCGAGAGCCATGTCGAGCTGATCGAACTCGTGCGCCAGGATCTCGAGCGCGGCCTGAAGAAACCTGCAACGGGACGAAACGGGTTGAGCGCCCTGCAAGTGCTGCGCTCGCTGGCGCTGCAGCGGGTCAAGAACTGGGACTATCGTGAACTGCGCGAGCGCATTGCGGACGGCTACAGCCTGCGGCGGTTCACCGCTTTCTACAGCAAGAGCGTGCCCAAACACGATGCCTTCAACCGGGCCTTTAACCGACTCACCCCTGACACACTGCGCGCCCTCAACGACGGGATCGTGCGCGTAGCGCTCGATCTGGGTCTTGAGGATGGCCGCAAACTGCGCGTCGATACGACGGTGGTCGAAACGGACATTCACCATCCGACCGATAACACCTTGTTGTGGGATAGCGTTCGCGTGATCACGCGGCTCGTCGGGCGCCTGAACGAACTGCTTTCCCACGGCGTGGGAGACTTTCCCAACCGCACACGCCGCGCCAGGCGCCGGATGCAGGAGATCCAGCGCCTGACGCCCATGCAGCGGCAACGGCAACAAGTACGCAAGTATCGTGATCTCATACGGACCACCGAGGAGGTGGTACGCCAAGCGCGCGAGGTTCTCACCAGGACCAGCAAAGTTCGCGCGATCGATGTCCTGAGCGACCTGGCCATCCAGGATCTTCGAAAGCAAATCGAGCACCATTGTGGTCTGGGCGCGCAGGTCATCGATCAAGCGCGCCGTCGCGTTCTCGAAAAGGAGTCGGTGCCCACCGCAGAGAAGATCTATTCGATCTTTGAGCCGCATACCGATCTGATCATACGGGGCAAGGTGCAGAAACCGGTCGAGTTCGGCCATAAGGTGTTCCTTGCCGAAAGCGCCCAAGGCCTGATCACGCAGTATCACGTGCTCGATGGCAATCCCGTCGATGAGGTCCATGTCCAGTCCACTCTGAAGCGGCACATGCAACTGTTCGGCGCTGCGCCTGAGATGTTCAGTGCTGACCGGGGATTCTTCAGCCACGACAGCATCAATCATTGCCACCAGGCCGGTGTGGTGCTCGCGTGCATACCGCAACGTGGTGGCAAGAAAACGCCCGAGCGCCAACTCCATGAGAAGAGCCCGGCCTTCAAGAAAGGGCAACGGTTCCGCGCGGGCATCGAGGGACGTATCTCTGTGCTCTTCCGCGGCCGCGGCATGAAGCGCTGTCGCGCCCACGGGCGCGAGCGATTCGAAATGCTGGTGGGCGCCGCCGTCCTGGCAAACAACCTCATGGTCATTGCTCGACTGCTCACCCAGAAAAAGAAGCGCCACCGAGCAGCAGCCTAATCACACCCGCAGGGGCTCCTCTCAGGGTACAGGAACGGCGAAGTGTCGCCGGCACACCTGACTCTCATCGCCGAAGCGACCGCAACCCCCATCTTTCGTTCACTGCAGCCGTGCGAGCCGCACAATCGGGTTGTCGCAAACTCCCGTCAGCCTGAAATTGCGTACATAACGGCCCGGAATCAGGCGTTTTGCGACAGAAACTAGACTAGTTGTTATGGATTGGTCAGGCTCGCTCGCGCGAACCCTCCCGCCTGATACTCACGTCCGTGGGCCACAAGCGCCCAGGCCGTGCGTGCCATCTTGTTGGCCAGCGCCGCCACCACCACGTTCAGTGGCCGGCGCGCCAGCAGCCGTTGCAACCACACGCTTTTGACCTTCGCATGGAAGATCACCGAGCGCGCCCCGTGCATGAGCAAGGTACGCAGGTACGGATCGCCTCGTTTGCTCAGCGACCGCCGCTCGTGTTCGCCGGCGATTGGCTCGTGCAGCCGTGCGTCGAGGGCGCGGTGCGATCGGGCAACGCAGCCGCGGCACTGTTCCCGACCGAGAAGCGGTAGAAGGAGGACCGATGATCGACATCGGACACGAACAGATCAAGGCCTACCGGGGCGACGGCTTCCTCGTCCTCGGCTCGGTGCTCGACGAGGTCGAGCGTCTGGGTCTGATCGACGCCGAGCGTCGGCTGCGGGAGGATCGCCCGTTCGGCACATCGGGCGGCCTCATCGTGTCGGAGCAGGTGGAGCACCGTTCCGCTGCGGTCCGCCGCTTCTGCTGCGAGGGCCCGCACCTCGACGCCGTCGAGGCGCTGCTCGGCCCGGCGTTCGCGATCACGCACAACCAGTTCATCGTCAAGCTGCCGGGCGGGGCGGGCGGCACGAGCGACATCCCGCTGCACCAGGACAACGGCTACGGCCGGCTCGAGCCGCCGGACGACGTCACGGTG
>JBGSWX010000141.1:0-12579 GCA_041751695.1 Burkholderiaceae bacterium
CGGGAAGTTGTCCACCTTGGTGGGAATAGTCTGCGCGTCGTAGATAACTTTGCGTGCCGCCGCTTCTTGTCCGAGCTGCAGATGTGCATAGACCATGTAGTCGTAGGCGTGCCATTTGTCGAACGTCTTGTCGGTACCTGACTTCGCTGAGGCTGCGTTGGATTCGATCGACTCCTTCCACGCACCGACGCGGGTAAAGATGTGCGAGGGCATGTGCAACGCATGCGGTGCATCGGCGGCGAGCTTGCCGTAGCGACGAGCCGCGTCTACGCCCTTGGGCGCGAGCCCAGGGTAATCGTAGGTGTGAATCAAGTAATGCACCACGCCCGGATGATCGGGCTGCGCTTTGGAAATCGGCTCGAGAATTTCGGCCGCTTTGAACTGGTTCGTGTACTTCTTGTCCGTCGGATCAAAGTTGGACGAGAGGATCAGCGCGTAAAGGATCGACGCTTCCTTATCTTCCGGATATCGCTGCGCGACCTGTGCCATTGCATCCTCGAGCGCCTTCGCGCGAGCGCGATGGTTGAGCTTGTCCTGATCCTTGAAGAAAACCGCCAGTGCGTCGACGTAGTCGCGTTCGCGCTGAGACTTCAGCCCTGCGGCACGCGCAGCCTCGAGAGCAACGGGTCCGTCGGCCAATGCCTTGGCGGGGATGATGCCGGGCCAGACAAAGGGGTTATCCAGCATGCCCAACGCGCGCGCCCAATGCACCATGCCGCAAGTCGGATCGGCCTTCAGCGCGCGTTCGAGAGGATTATTCAGCTCATTCCACGCGAACGAGTGGTAATACGCCATCGCGAGGTTGAACTCGCGCTGGGCCGCTTCGTTGCAGTCGACCTTGAACTGCACCTTGCCCAGTGTCGGTGTGTGGGCGCCGTGTTGAGCGGAAACAGGCGAAATCGACATCAGGCCGAACATCGCCGCGGCCAGAATCGGAGTGACGTGTCTATTTCTTGATTTCATAACGGTCTCCTCGGTTACGTTTTTGGCAACCGGTAGCGTGGCCTCCAAGCCTCTCGCTATCGACCTAACGATGTTACGCCGGGGCACACCGCCAGCAAGGGCCGCTACCCAGCGTGGGTCGGGAGATCCGAAGTGCCTGCGAGGTGCGTCACCCCTCGCTTGGAGCCCTGTGAATCAGCGCTGGAACGGCGCTGTCGACCGACCGCTCGCTCGCCATCCATGCATCGAGCCCGCCCCGCAACGGCCGCGCCCGCAAGTACCCATAACCGTGCAATAGCTGCACGGCTTTCGCGGCCGACGCCTCATTCGGGCACGAGCAGTACACGATGATTTGTCGATCGCGCGCGGCGACGTACTTACCCGCTTCGATTTCGTCGAGATGCATGATCGAGGCACCCGGAATGCGGCGCTGATCGAGCAGGCTTGCGTTGCGGCCGCGGACGTCGATCAGCTCAATCGGTTCGCCCGCTGCGATCAGCGCGCGCAGCTCCTGAACGTCGATGCGCGGGACGCCGATCGTGAGCGCGGCACGGCGCCGCCACCAGCGCCATGCAATGTAGAGCGCGAGCAGACCGGCAAGAATCCCCGCCGCTTCCCAGCTGTACATCGTGACTTGGTTCAGCACCATCTCGATTTGCGCATGCAGCAGCATTCCTGCGCCGACCACCACGGCGCCGAATAGCGCCGATCCGGCAACCGTCAGCCCGAGGAATTTGCTCCACGACATGCCGAGCGCGCCCGCGAGCGGCGGCGCGACCAGCGTCACGCCAGGCAGAAAACGCCCGATCACGAGCGCGGACCAACCCCAGCGGCCGAACGTGCCTTCGGTGCGCGCAACGCACGTATCGGGCGACAGCGAAACGCGGCACAAAAGCTTCAGCACAGCTGAGCCGTAACGGCGGCCCGCCGCAAACCACGCGGCGTTGCCAATGGTCATCGCGACGACGATCGCAATCACTAGCAACACAGGATTCACACCAGCGGTGACCGCGCGCGCGCCGGCGACCAGCGCGGTCGGCGTCATCGGCACCGGCACTCCCAGCTCATGCAACAGCGTGTTGAGCCAGAGAATCCAGTAGACGTTTTGATCGTTCAACAGTGCTTCGGTCATTGCAGGCGCTCGTTAGCAGCCACTCGCCGCGGCGGATTCACGCGCAGGCCGGCGATGTAGGTGTCGATCAACTGCGGCGCCGCGGCTTTCAGATCAAAAGTCTCAGGCGCCTCGACCCAATCGCGCATCAGCCCGCCGACGAACGCAAACGCACCGTGCGCCGCCAGATGCGTATCGGTATCTGCGGGCAGCTGACCCTTGGCCACCGCCTGATCGAGTACCGCCTGGCACTTGGCCATGCATTGAAGACGATCCTGCACTTGCTGCACGCCGACGGGTGCCAGCTCGTCCGTGTATTCGCAGCGCAGATACAGCACTTCGAAAATATTCTGGATTTGCGGCGAGCTGTACAGATGCGCGAGCGCCTGCAGCCCTTGCTGGCGAAACAGTGCGAGCGGGTCGGCGATGTCCTGGTTCTCGAAATCTTCGAATGCCGTGTCGATCGGCATTTCGGCGCGCGCCATCAGCGCCTGGAACAGTTCTGCTTTGCTGGCGAAGTGGTGATAGACCGCGCCGCGCGTTACGCCAGCCGCGTCGGCCACTTCGGCGAGCGACGCATGACCGACGCCCCGTTCGCGAAATACCTGCAACGCTGCATCGAGCAACTGCTCGCGGGTCTCGAGCGCCTCTTCCTTGGTGCGTCTAGCCATTTGATGTCATGCAATCGTTCTGAAATTTCATTTGAAATACAAACATACACGAATGTATGTATTATGCGCCGTCTCAGGAAAACCTCCAACTCGCGGGCCAATCCATGAAGCAACGAATAGCCAGAGCCAAATCCGAGCTTGATATCGCCGAGCGCTGGAGCATCTGGATGCGTGCGCTCACTCTTGTAATAAGCCTCGCCGTTACGGCAGTTGTCCTTACGGCTTGCGGCCGTGCCGGGGGTGAAGACAAGGGCGGCAAAGGCGGTTTTCCGCCCGCGCCTGTGAGCGTCCAGGAAGTCAAGACCACTACCGTTCCGATCCGATTCGAGTATGTCGGGCAAACGGCAGGCTCGAAAGAAGCGGAAGTTCGGGCGCGCGTGCAGGGCATCCTTGAAAAACGCCTGTACCAGGAAGGCAGCAGAGTCAACGCGGGACAAGCTTTGTTCGTGCTCGACTCGCGCCCGTACGCCGCGCAAGTGCAGGCTGCGGAAGCCGAGCTGTCGCGCGCGCAGGCGCAATACTCGCAAGCCAAGCGCAACTTCGATCGCGTCAAACCGCTCGCCGGCAGCAATGCTTTAAGCCAGCGCGAGTTCGACGAGGCGACTTCCGGCGAAGAAAGCGGAGCGGCGGCGATCAAGCAGGCACAAGCGCGCTTGACCGAAGCGCGCCTGAACCTGGGCTACACACGCGTGGTCGCGCCCGTCACCGGGTGGGCCAGCCGCGCGCAGAAGTCGGAAGGGTCGCTGGTGTCGCCGGGTGCTGAGAGTTTGTTGACGACGATCTCGCAGCTCGATCCGCTGTATGTGAACTTCAGCGTGTCGGAAGCCGAGCGCCTGCGATTGAACCGCTTGATGAACAGCGGCGAGTTGAAGGCGCCGGCAGGCAACGGTGCGGTGGCGAAGAACGGTGACAAATCCGCCGCCACTACATCCGCTGGAGACAAGTCTCCGCTGTCCGGCTATTCGGTTGCGCTGAGGCTATCGGACGGCAGCATCTATGACCGCAAAGGCCGCCTTACTTTCGTGGACCCCGCCATCAACACCGGCACCGGCTCGTTCGACGCACGCGCGGAATTGCCCAACGCCGATGCGGCGTTGCGGCCGGGTCAATTCGTGCGCGTGATCGTCGAAGGCGCCACGCGTCCCAACACGATCGTGGTGCCGCAGCGCGCCGTGATGGACGGCCCGCAAGGCAAGTTCGTGTTCGTCACCGGCAAAGGAGGACAGGACGGCAAGACCGACGTCGCGTTGCCGCGCCCGGTCACCGTCGGCGAGTGGGTCGAGGTCGATGGGCAGCAACAATGGATCGTCGAATCGGGTCTGAAGCCCGGCGACACGATCATCATCGACGGCACCGCAAAGCTGTTCCCGATTCCCGGCGGCGCTCCGATCATGCTTGGACCTCCGCCGGGAATGGAAGGCAAGGGGGGCCCGCCGGGCAAGGGTGAAGTAAAGGCGGGCGAAATCAAGAAAGCCGACGCGAAAAAGTAAGTCCATGCGCCCGCGCGCATTCACCGATTACTGATCACCGATTACGAGGTTCCAGATGTTCTCCCGCTTCTTTATCGATCGGCCGATCTTTGCCGCGGTGCTGTCGATCTTTATCGTCATCGCCGGCCTGGCCGCGATGCGCACGCTGCCGATCGCGCAGTATCCGGAGATCGCACCGCCCGTGGTGAGCGTGCGCGCGTTCTATCCGGGCGCGTCGGCCACAGTACTCGAGCAAACCGTAGCGGCCCCGCTCGAGAACGCCATTAACGGCGTCGAAGACATGCTGTACATGAGCTCGAACTCGTCGAGCAACGGCGCGGTCGAGATCCAGGTCACGTTCAACATCGGCACCGATGTCGACCAGGCGGCGCTCAACGTCAACAACCGCGTCAAGCAGGCCGAGGCGCGGCTGCCGCAGGAAGTGCGGCGGCAGGGCGTGGTGGTCGAGAAAGGCTCGTCGGCATTCCTGCAGGTGCTGGCGTTTTATTCGCCCGACGGCACCGTCGACGATCTGTTCACGTCGAACTACGTCACGCTGAATGTGCTCGATCAGTTAAAGCGGCTGCCCGGCACGGTCAACGTGCAAATTTTCGGCGCCAAGGATTACGCGATGCGGATCTGGCTGCGGCCCGATCGCCTCGCGCAATTAAAGCTCACGACCGGCGACGTGGTGCGCGCCATTAACGAACAGAACGCGCAGTTCGCGGCCGGCAAGGTGGGGCAGGCGCCGTACCAATCGGACAAAGCAGGTTCGCAGGAGCTCGTCTACACGATCACGGCGCAGGGCCGGTTGGCCGACCCGAAGGAATTCGAGAACGTGATCGTGCGCAGCAGCGCCGACGGCTCGACGGTGCGCGTGCGCGACGTGGCGCGCGTCGAGCTCGGCTCGCGCGACTACGACTTCATCGGCCGCTACAACGGCCAGAACGCGACACTGGTCGGCATTTTTCTGCAGCCTGGCGCCAATGCGCTCGAAGTTGCGAAGAGCGTGACGACGACAGTGGACCGACTCGCGCCGAATTTCCCCGCGGGGCTGAAGTACGCGGTTCCGTACGACACGACGCGTTTTGTCGAGGTGTCGATTCACGAGGTCGTGGTCACGCTGTCGATTGCGGTGGTTCTCGTGTTCCTGGTCGTCTTCCTGTTCCTGCAGAACTGGCGCGCCACGCTGATTCCGATCATCGCGGTCCCCGTATCGTTGATCGGCACCTTCGCCGGGCTGTCGATGCTCGGCTACTCGATCAACACGCTGACGCTGTTCGGCATGGTGCTCGCGATCGGCATCGTGGTCGACGATGCGATCGTCGTGCTCGAAAACGTCGAACGCATCATGCGCGAGGAAAAGCTGAACGCACGCGCCGCGGCGATTATCGCGATGAAGGAAGTGACGAGCCCAATTATCGCGATCGTGCTGGTGCTGGTCTCTGTGTTCGTGCCGATCGCGTTTCTGGGCGGCTTGACCGGCGAGTTGTATCGCCAATTCGCGATCACGATTTCGATCGCTGTCACGATCTCGGGCATCGTCGCGCTGACACTGACGCCGGCGCTGTGCTCGCTGCTTTTGCAGCAGCAGCATCGCGAGCCGCGCGGTTTTTTCCGCATGTTCAACGGCTGGTTCGAGCGCATCACCAACCGCTATACGTCGGGCGTGGTGTGGATGATCCGCCGCAGTGCGCTCGGGCTCGTGCTGTTCGCCGTGATGGTGATCGTCGCGGCCGGACTGTGGCGCATCACGCCGGGTTCATTGGTGCCCGACGAAGACCAGGGTTTTTATATCGCTGCGGTGATCCTGCCCGACGGCGCCAGCCTGCAGCGGACCGACAAGGTCGTGTCCGAGGTCGTCAAGGGCATTCAAAGCAACCCGAACAACCTGGACGTGGTCGCGTTCACCGGCTTCGATTTTCTCGGCGGCGGATTGCGCAACAACGCCGCGACCATCTTCGTTACGCAGAAGCCATGGGACGAGCGCAAGGCCGGCGTGCAGGAGCTGGTCGGTGATTTCTATATGAAGACCGGCCACATCAAGGAAGGACTTGCGCTCGCGTTCGCGCCGCCGGCGATTTTCGGACTCGGCGCGGCCGGCGGTATCGAGTTCTACATTCGCAATCGCGGCGAAGGCGGGCCGCAGGCGCTCGCGGGCGCGATGGGCGGACTACTTGGCCGTCTGCAGCAGGAACCGATGTTCGTGCAGGTCAACACGCTGTGGAAGCCGAATGTGCCGCAGCTGTACGTCGACGTCGATCGCGAAAAAGCGAAATCGCTCGGCGTATCGGTCGACGAGATTTTCAACACGCTCTCGGCCACGCTCGGCAGCTATTACGTCAACGACTTCAACAAGTACGGGCGCACGTGGCAGGTGTTGATGAGCGCCGAGCCCGCGTATCGCAACCGCCCCGACGACATCGGCGCGGTGTGGGTGCGCTCCGAGCGCAACGAGATGGTGCCGCTGCGTTCGGTGGCAAAAGTCGAGTACACCTCGGGCCCGGACTCGCTCGATCGTTACAACAACCTGCAAGCGGTGAAAGTCTTCGCAACCGCCGCGCCGGGCGTGAGCTCGGGCCAGGCGATTGCGCGCATCGCGGAAGTCGCACGCGAAGCGCTGCCGGCCGATTTCGACGTTGAGTTCACCGGCGCATCGTTTCAGGAGCAGCAGTCGTCGGGCACGTCGGCGCTTGCGCTGGGACTCGCGGTCGTGATGGTGTTCCTGATTCTCGCCGCGCAGTACGAAAAGTGGTCGTTGCCGTTTTCGGTTCTGATGGCGTTGCCGTTCGGCACGTTCGGGGCGCTCGCTGCCGTGTATCTACGCGGGCTTACCAACGACGTCTACTTTCAGATCGGCCTGGTGACACTGCTCGGCCTGGCGGCTAAGAACGCGATTCTGATCGTCGAATACGCATCTCTCAAAGCGTCCGAGGGTTATTCGACCGCGGCAGCGGCGATCGAGGCGGCACGTTTGCGGTTCCGTCCGATCGTGATGACCTCGCTGGCGTTCATTCTCGGTGTCGTACCGCTGGCGTTCTCGTCGGGTGCGGGTGCCGGCGCACGCATCTCGGCCGGTACCGGCGTGATGGGCGGCATGCTGGCCGCCACTTTCCTCGCCATCTTCTTTGTGCCGCTGTTCTTCAAGCTGATCACCGACCGCAAGCTGCGCGAGACTCGCAGCGCCGAACAGTTGCGCGCAGAAGTGTCCGAAGGCGAGCAGCGTAGCGCCGCGATGCACGCCAAGCTCGCAGAAGAGGCGGCGTCGTCGGTACACGTGCGCAAGGGACAGAAAGTGCAGCTAAAAGAAGCGCATGAAGGAGGCGAGTGATGGGAACTGCAGTTATGAGAGTCGCCCGGATTGCAGCCGTCGCTACCGCCGTCGCACTGACCGCCTGCGCATCGACCGACACGCGTTTGCCCGCCGTCGACGTGCCGGTGCCGACGACAACTCACGTGGCCGGCATCGAACAGTGGTGGACGCAGTTCAACGATCCGCAGCTAACGACGCTGATCGACGAGGCGCTTACCGCCAACCTCGATCTGCGCCTGGCGGTGGCGCGCATCGACGAAGCGCGCGCCAATCTGCGGCTGGCGCGCTCGTCGTTGTATCCGTCGCTCGACGCCGATTTCGGCGCGAGCCGCGCACGACGCAGCCAATCGACCGACTTCGCCTTTCCCGGCCCGCAGATCTCCAACACATTCAGCGGAGGTTTGCAGGCAGCGTACGAAGTGGATTTATGGGGGCGCCTGGCTTCCGGCCGCAACGCGGCGCAAGCGCAGCTGCTCGCCACACGCTACAGCGCCGAGACGGTGCGCACGTCGTTGGCGGCTCAGGTGGCGTCGACCTACTTCTCGCTGCGAGCGTTCGACGCCGAGCTGCAAATCGCGCGCGACACGCTCGGCACGCGCGCCGAAAACATCAAACTTCAAAAGCAGCGCTTCGACGCGGGGCTGGTAAGCGAATACGAAGTGCGTCTGTCTGAAGCAGAGCGCTCCAGCGTTGCTGCGGTGATCCCGGCGCTCGAGCGCGCGATTGCGCAAACAGAAGCGGCGCTCGCAGTGCTCGCGGGACGCAGCGCGCGCGAGGTCTACACACCGATGGTTGCGCGCGGCAAAGAACTCGCGACGATTGCTGCCGCTCTCGAAGTGCCCGCTGGTTTGCCGGCCGACCTGCTGGCACGGCGGCCCGACATCCAGCAGGCCGAAGCGAATCTGCTCGCCGCCAGCGCCCGCATCGACGAAGCACGCGCGCAATATTTTCCGTCGCTGATCCTGACCGGCCGCTTCGGCGGCGAAAGCAGCGATCTAACCGATCTGTTCTCTGCACCGGCCCGCGTGTGGTCGATTGCCGGCAACTTGCTGCAGCCGATCATCGGCGCCGCGCGCATCGGCGCCCAGGTCGACGCCGCCACATCGCGGCGCGATCAGGCCGAGATCGGCTACGTGCAATCAGTCCAGGCGGCGTTTCGCGATGCCCACAATGCACTCATCGCGCACCGCAGCGCACGCGAAGTATTCGTCGCTCAGGACGAGCGCCGCACGCAGCTGATCGACGCGCTGCGCCTTTCCGACCTGCGCTACAAGAGCGGATATTCGAGCTTCATCGACGTGCTCGACAACCAGCGCAACCTGCTCGACGCCGAGCGTGCGCGCGTGAATGCGTTGCGCGACCGGCAAACCGCGCTGGTCGATTTGTACAAGGCGCTCGGCGGCGGCTGGTCGCCGGAAATCTTTACACAAACTTCGGCGCGGATCGCATCACCGCCCTAGCCGCTATGCGGACGTAGCTTCCAGCACTTCATCGACGGTGGTTGCGTCGAGATTCCACGTCTTGCGCGCGAGGTCGAGTAATGCCCCGATGATCGGCTCCTCGATGCGCGCGGACAGACAAACAAACCACAGCGCAGTGTCGATCGCCGCGCGGGTCCAGATCACCACGTCGCCGGTGCGCTCGAGTCGGCGCGCCACGTCATCTCGTACCAGCGCCAGCCCAAGACCGGAAACCACCAAAGCGGTGACCACTCCTTCATCGTCGGCCTGCACCGCCGCCTTCGGCGGCGGCAACGACCGCTGTGCAAACAGATCACTTACAAGCCGCGTGTGCGTGCTGATATCCGGCGTGCCGATCCACGGCAGCCCGCTGATCTCGTCCCATTGCGCGCCGTCTACGCGGTCAGCCCACGCAACCGGCGCCGCCACTCGATAAATCAGACGCCGCAGCGGCAGCGCAAAAAACTCCGCACCCGGGGCATCTCCAAAGAAGAAGCTCGCATCGAGCTCGCCGCCCTGCACACCCGCGAGAGCCGCGCCCGACATCGCGTGATGCAACTCGAGCTTCAGGCGCGGATGCGTATCGCGCGCGAGCGCTAGCAGCTCACCCAGTCGATTCGATTCCGGATCGGCCACCGTACCGACGCGCAACATCCCGGCGATATCGCCCTGCATTTGTTGCGCGGCCCGCTTAACATCGTCGGCCGCAAGTAGCACGCGGCGCGCGTGCTCCAGCAGCTCGCCGCCCTGGACACCCGCGAGAGCCGCACCCGACATCGCGTGATGCAACTCGAGCTTCAGGCGAGGATGCGTATCGCGCGCGAGCGCCAGCAGCTCACCCAGTCGATTCGATTCCGGATCGGCCACCGTACCGACGCGCAGCATCCCGGCGATATCGCCCTGCATTTGTTGCGCGGCCCGCTTGACATCGTCGGCCGCAAGTAACACGCGGCGCGCGTGCTCCAGCAACTCGCCGCCGGCTGCCGTCAACTCCATCCCGGTCGACGAGCGTTCGAACAGGCGCACGCCGAGCTCGGTTTCAAGTGCCTTTATGTGGCCGCTGACGGCGGGCTGGCTCAAATGAACCCGCTCCGCTGCCCGCGTCAAGTGACGCTCTTCGGCGACCGCCGCAAAGGTTTTCAATTGATACAGCTCCATATTCTTCCCGCTTCTCCGATTGCGCACTGCGGCAAATACGTAGCAGCCTAATCGGAGGTTCTGATCCTAAACATCTGAAATTACGATTTTATTTCCCCTCTTTTCAGGCCGATTATCGCATTGTGCGTGGCAGCAATTTGGCTGCCTATGGACAAAATAGGAGTCAATGATGTTCCCCTGGACATTCAATAGTCTGACCGGCCTTATGCCCCGCTCGTCTTCGTCGCCGAAAGCCCACACGGCTGTAGAAACCACAGCTATTCGCAGCGCGCCTGACGAAAGCTCAGTGTCCGTTCTCGCGCCGAATCCGCACCTCGCCGCACGCCGGGCGCAAGCACTACGAAGCATGTTTCCGAAACTGTCGAGCTGGTTCGGAAGTCGTCGTGACGCGCTTTATATCGGCGAAATCAACGAATACCTTGCGCAAGCGAGCAATGTGACTGACCTTGAGCAGCGCATTCGAAAAATCGAGCAGCAGCGGCATTTTTCTTAGAGGACGGCGCGACGCGGCTGCTGCGCCGCGGTTCAGTATTCTTCGCCGTTGGCTCCTGTGGCAGCGCGATGCGAGTTTTGTTGGTCGAAGACGACGCAATGATCGGCGAAGCAGTGGTCGCCGGTCTGTCCGCCGACGGCTACACAGTCGACTGGGTGCGCGATGGCGGCGCTGCGGAACTGTCGATCGGCACGCACCCCTATTCACTAATACTGCTCGATCTGGGATTGCCGAAGCGCGACGGCATCGAAATCCTGAGGAGCATGCGGGCGCAGAAGCTCGATGTGCCAGTGCTGATCATCACAGCGCGCGACACTGTCGCAGACCGTATCCAAGGGCTGGACGCGGGCGCAGATGACTACCTGATCAAGCCATTCGATCTGGATGAGCTGTCGGCGCGTGCGCGGGCGCTTCTCAGGCGAGCCGCGGGACGAGCTGAACCGCTGCTTCAACGCGGAGCGCTGACATTGAACCCGGCGACGCACGAAGTGCGGCTGCACGGCACACCAGTGGACGTTTCGGCGCGCGAGTTCGCACTTCTGCTGGCGCTCTCCGAGCGCGCAGGCAGCGTCGTCTCGCGCTCGCAGCTCGAAGAGAAGCTCTACGGATGGAACGAAGCGGTCGGCAGCAACGCCATCGAGGTGCACATTCACAACCTGCGCCGCAAGCTCGGCGAGTCGATCATCCGCAACGTGCGCGGACTCGGCTACACGCTCGATTGATGCGCGCGTTCTCGATACGCCGACGCCTGCTTGCTGCGCTGCTCGGGGCGTTGCTTGGCGCCGGATTGATCGCTGCGCTTGCCACTTACGCGTCAGCACGCGGCGAAGTGGATGCGTTGCTCGACGAAGAGCTGCGCCAGATTGCGCTGTCGCTGCGCGACCACGCGCAACTCGATGTGGCGCGCCTGCAGCGTGCGAGTGACGATCCCGAGCTGCGTGTGTTGGTACAGATATGGGATCCGGCGTTCGAACGGCCGTACAGCTCGCGCGCGATCGATCCGCTGCCGCGCCTGCAAGCAGAAGGCTTTGCAACCGTGGAACACGAGGGCCGGTCGTGGCGCATCTATGCAACGCCATCGGGAAAGCAGGCGATCCAGGTAGCGCAGCCGACCGCGCTACGCGCGGAGCTTGCGGCGCGAAGTGCGGTCAGGTTGCTGCTGCCGGTCGTCGTGGTGCTGCCGTTTCTCGGATTGCTGGGTTGGTGGATGGTCGGGCGCGGACTTGCTCCGCTCAGTGGCGTTGCGCAGACGCTGGCGCAGCGCGATCCGACGTCGCTGCAGCCGGTAACGGTTGAACAACTGCCGACAGAGGTGCAGCCGCTGGTCGAATCGCTGAACGCGCTGCTTCAGCGACTCGATGCGTCGTTCGACACGCAACGCCGTTTTGCCGCCGACGCTGCGCACGAATTGCGAACACCGCTGACCGCACTGACATTGCAGGTTCAACTGGCTGCGCGCGCGCAATCGGACGCCGAACGCGCGACTGCATTGGAGCGGATGGAGCAGGGCGTCAAGCGCGCGACACGATTGGTGCAGCAACTATTGACGATGGCGCGGCTCGACCCGGAAGCCGCCGCAACGCCGGCCGTGCCGGTCGACCTGGCGCTGCTCGCAACTGCCGTGGTTGATGAACTGCAACCGAACGCCGCGCAGAAATCGATCGCGCTTAACGTCGAAGCGCGCGCCCCCGCGTGGGTGCTGGGGCAGGAAGACGCGCTGCGCATCTTGCTAACGAATCTGATCGACAACGCGATTCGCTACACGGCGCCGAGCGGCCGGGTCGATGTTTCCGTGCAGCAGGGCGACGCGTCAGTGCATCTGATCGTGCAGGACAACGGCCCGGGCATTCCTGATGACGAGCGCGAACGCGTTTTTGATCGCTTCTATCGCGGCCGGGATGCCACCGCCGGCGGCAGCGGCTTGGGCCTGGCGATCGTGCGGCAGATTGCCGAGATGCATGG
>JBGSWX010000142.1:0-1753 GCA_041751695.1 Burkholderiaceae bacterium
TTCGCTCAGCTGCGCGATGTCGGTCTCGGCCACGTTGAACTTGCTCAGCATGCCCGCGTTGTTGACCAGCACGTCGAGCGCGCCGAGCTCGGCATCGAAGCGCTCGAACATCTTGGCCACCTGCGCCGAGTCGCCCGCATCGGCTTGTAACGCGACCGCGTCGCTGCCGTTGTCCTTGATCTCGGCAACGACTTCGCGCGCTTGCCTCTCGCTGCGATGAAAGTTAACGCCGACCTTGTAGCCCGAGCGGCCGGCGAGCTTCGCGATCTCGGCACCGATGCCGCGGCTGGCACCGGTGACGAGCATGAGCGGCTGCCTCATTCAGGTTCGATGCCGGCTTCTTTCGTGAGCCGCGTCCACTTGCCGACCTCGGAGACGATGAACTTGGAGAGCTCGTCGGGCGTCATCGGCATCGGCGCCAGGCCGATCGTCGCGAATTTTTCTTTGACGTCCGCCGATGCCAGCGCCTTTGCCGTTGCGGCGTACAGCTTGTCGACGATCGGCTTAGGCGTTCCCGCCGGCGCCGCGATTGCAAACCACGCGGTGATGTCGTAGCCCGGCAGCACTTCAGCCAGCGTCGGCCAGTCCGGCACCAAGGGATTGCGCTGCGGCGCGGTGACCGCGATCGGCCGCAGCGTTCCGCCCTTGGCATGCGCCATCGCGTTGCCCAGGTCGACAAAGGTGAATTGCACCTGGCCCGACAGCACATCGTTGACCGCGAGCGGGATGCCTTTGTACGGCACCGACAGTACGTCGAGCCCGCTCATCTTGCTCAATCGCGAGATGCTGATCTGCGAGCTGGTCGAGCCGTAGCCGGCGGCGAGCTTGCCCGGCCGCTGCTTCGCATGCGCGATGAACTCGTTCAAATTCTTCGCCGGAAAATCGGGCTTCACCATCAACACCAGCGCAGTCGTGCCGATGCCGGCCACCGGCGCAAAGTCCTTGGCCGGGTCGTACGGCATCTTCTTCATCAGCGGTACGTTCGATGCGATCGCGGTGTTCGACGTGAACAGCAGCGTCTGACCGTCGGGCGCGGCGCGCACGACTTCGCTGCCGGCGATCGTTCCTTGCGCGCCCGGCTTGTTCTCGACCACGAACGGTTTGCCGAGCGCGGTCTGCAATTGCTGGCCGATCACGCGTGCCGCGAGATCGGTCGCACTGCCGGGCGGGAACGGCACGATCATCTTGACCGGGCCCTTCGGATAGTCCTGCGCCTGTGCAAATGCGGGCTGTACTGCCAGCGCTGTCAGCGTCGTGATGCCGAGCGCCGCGATCAAGCGGTTGAATTTCATGCCGTCTCCTTGATTTGTTGTGTTCGCAATGCGAGGGGTACTTGCACGGTCATCGCGAGCAGATGAAATGAAAGCGCCTTGCCGTGCATATCCAGATTCAGCGAATCGTTGACGCCGCCGTCGAGCACTTCGTCGAGCACGAAGTTCATCGCGGCCAGCTTCGGCAGCAGATAGCGCGCAACATGAGTCGGCTTGCGATATGCAAACTGTTGTGCGACGCGCTCGGGCGTCACTTGCGCGACCAGCAAGTCGTAGTGCTGCGCGTCATACGCGATCAGGCTGATGTTGGTGCGATTGCCCTTGTCGCCGGTGCGTGCATGCGCAATCTCGCGCAGCGCAACTTCCCGCAGTGCAAGCTCGGGCAATTCAGATGCGGTCATACGAAGGCGTAACTCGCCGGTACGCGCGCGCGCGGCACCAGGCACGATTGCAGCGACAAGCGCTGCCGCTTCGCGACGCGC
>JBGSWX010000143.1:0-5009 GCA_041751695.1 Burkholderiaceae bacterium
ATGAGCACCATTGCAACGACTGAGCTGCCGGCCGACATGCTGCAGCCTCGAGAACTGCCTCGGGTGCGCCCCTCCGGACGATTCGGCGACGTTGTCTTTGCGAATGTGGCCCGCCTGGCAGCGGTGATCACGCTATCGCTGCTGATTGCCATTATCGTGTCGCTGGCAATCGGTGCCTGGCCGTCGATTCGCGAATTCGGCCTGCCATTTTTGTGGACCGCCGAGTGGGATCCGGTACAGAACAAGTTCGGCGGGCTCGTGATGATCTACGGCACGATCGCCACGTCGCTGATCGCACTGCTGATCGCGGTTCCGGTGAGCTTCGGGATCGCGCTGTTTCTGACCGAGCTTTCACCCAAGTGGCTCAAGCGCCCGTTGGGCACAGCGATCGAGCTGCTGGCGGCGATTCCGTCGATCGTGTACGGCATGTGGGGGCTGTTCGTGTTCGCGCCGATACTCGCGCGGTTCGTGCAACAGCCATTGCAATCCGCGTTTGGCAACGCGCCACTCATCAGCGGGCTTGTGTCTGGCCCGCCCGTCGGTATCGGCATCCTGTCGGCCGGCATCATTCTGGCGATCATGATCATTCCGTTCATCGCCGCGGTGATGCGCGACGTATTCGAGGTGACGCCCGCGCTGCTGAAAGAGTCGGCCTACGGGCTGGGCTCCACTACATGGGAAGTGGTGTGGAAGGTGGTGCTGCCGTTTACCAAAGCGGGAGTTGTTGGCGGCATCATGCTCGGGCTCGGCCGCGCGCTGGGCGAGACGATGGCCGTGACGTTCGTGATCGGCAACTTCAATCAGCTCGATACGTTGTCTCTGTTCGAAGCCGCCAACTCGATAACCTCGGCGCTGGCCAATGAGTTCGCGGAAGCCACTCCCGGCTTGCATGAGGCCTCGCTGATTTATCTCGGCCTGATCCTGTTCTTCATCACTTTTGTCGTGCTTTCGTTATCCAAGCTGCTGTTGCTGCAGATGCGCCGCAAGGAGGGTACTCGCACATGAGCGCCGTTCCGCTGCAGGCCTCGCGCAGCGACTATCGATTGCCGCTGCATCGGCGCCGCAAGTCGATCAACCGCGTGGCGCTCGCGTTGTCGCTACTTGCGATGGCGTTTGGCCTGGTGTGGCTGATCTGGATTTTGTGGGACGTGTTGATTCTTGGGGTACAGGGGATCAATGCGGCGACGTTCAGCGAATCGACCCCACCGCCCAACTCCGACGGGGGCGGGCTGGCCAATGCGATCGTCGGTTCTCTGATCATGGTGCTGTCGGCCACGGCGGTGGGCACGCCGATCGGAATTCTGGCGGGCATTTACCTGGCCGAATACGGCCAGCGCACCGGGCTTGGCCGCGTGACCCGCTTCATCAACGACATTTTGGTATCGGCGCCGTCGATCGTGATCGGGTTGTTCGTGTACACCATCATCGTGGCGCAGACCCGGTCGTTTTCGGGTTACGCCGGCGTGGTTGCGTTGGCGTTGATCGTCATTCCAGTCGTCGTACGCACGACCGAGAACATGCTGCAGTTGATCCCGAACTCGTTGCGCGAAGCGGCCGTTGCCTTGGGGTCGTCCAAGCGCGTGATGATCATGCGGGTCACATTGAAGGCGGCGCGGGCGGGTGTCGTGACGGGCGTATTGCTCGCATTGGCACGCATCGCCGGCGAAACTGCGCCTTTGTTGTTCACCGCGCTGTCCAACCAGTTCTTCAGTACCGATTTGGGCGATCCGATGGCGAACTTGCCAGTGACGATCTTCAAGTTCGCTTTAAGCCCCTTCTCGAACTGGCAGCAGATGGCCTGGGCAGGGGTGTTTCTGATCACGATCGGCGTGCTCGCGCTGAATATTCTGGCACGCGTGCTGTTCCGGCAAAAATACTGATGAAAGAGATGCGATGGAAGGTGTGACAGTACGGACAGCGAACGCAGCGACGAACCGGCCGATGGTTACGAGCGCGGCGAGGGCGGCGACTTCCACGACGCTCACGGGCAGCGGCAAGCTGGCCAACGAGCGTATCAAGATGGAGGTGCGCGACCTGAATTTTTACTACGGCAAGTTTCAGGCTCTGAAAAATATCAACCTGCAAATCGCGGAGAAAAAGGTGACCGCGTTTATCGGACCTTCAGGGTGCGGTAAGTCGACCTTGCTGCGCGTGTTTAACCGGATGTACGAGCTGTATCCCGAGCAGCACGCTGAAGGCGAAGTCAATGTCGACGGCGAAAACATCCTCACTTCGAGGGAGGACGTGGCGCTGATCCGCGCCAAGATCGGCATGATCTTCCAGAAGCCGACGCCGTTTCCGATGTCGATCTACGACAACATCGCTTTCGGCGTGAAACTGTTTGAAAAGCTGTCGCGCTCCGCGATGGACGAACGGGTCGAGTGGGCATTGCGTAAGGCCGCGTTGTGGACTGAGGTAAAGGACAAGCTGGCTCAATCTGGAACCAGCTTGTCGGGTGGGCAGCAGCAGCGTTTATGCATCGCGCGCGGCATTGCGGTCAAACCCGAGATTATTTTGCTCGATGAACCTTGCTCGGCGCTCGATCCGATCTCGACGGCGAAGATCGAGGAGTTGATCGACGAGCTGAAAGCGGATTACACGGTAGCCATCGTCACGCACAATTTGCAGCAGGCGGCGCGGGTGTCGGACTACACCGGTTACATGTATCTCGGCGACCTGGTCGAGTTCGGCGATACCGACCAGATCTTCGTCAAGCCGGCGCGCAAGGAAACCGAGGACTACATAACCGGCCGTTTTGGCTGACAACGCCCCATTTTGTCGGGGCACGCAAGGACAGCAATGCCGACTGGCGACCATTCGATAAAGAAATACGACGAAGAGCTCGAAGCGATCCGCTCACGCGTGCTGCAAATGGGCGGGCTGGTCGAGTCGCAGGTGCGCACCGCGCTCGATGCGTTCGAAAGCGCCGACCAGCAGCTTGCGCAGCAGGCGATCGACGCCGACAAGCGGGTCAACGAGCTCGAAGTGGACGTTGACCAGATGGTCAACTACGTGATCGCGCGCCGCCAGCCCACCGCCGGCGATCTGCGCATGATCACGGGTGTTGCCAAGGTGATTACCGATCTGGAGCGGATCGGCGACGAAGCGAGCAAGATTGCACGCGCGGTTAAATGGCTGCACGAAAAAGGCGATCAGGCGCGGCTCAACCGCATTCCGGACATCAAGTACTCGGGCGAAGCAGCGGCGTCGATGCTGCGGCGAGCGCTCGACGCGTTTGCACGAATGGACGCGGTCGCAGGGGCCTCGATCATCAAGGACGATCTCGGCATCGACGATCGATTTCGGGCGGTGTTGCGGCAACTGATCACGTTCATGATGGAGGATCCGCGCACGATATCGGCATCGCTTGACTGCATCTGGGTCGCCAAAGCGATCGAACGCATCGGCGATCACGCAAAAAACGTCGCCGAGCATGTGATCTTCATCTCACAGGGCTGGGACGCCCGTCATCGGTCGCTGGAAGACATCGAACGCGCGGTCGCGCGGGCATGACCTCAGCTTCGATCCTGGTGATCGAAGACGAGCCGGCGATTCAGGAGTTGGTCGCCTACACCTGCACCACGCACGGCTACACGGTGCGCCGTGCCGATTCGGCCAGTGCAGGCCGTGATGCAATCGACCGCGAATTGCCCGACATGGTGCTGCTCGACTGGATGCTGCCCGACAAATCCGGCATCGAATTGCTTAAAGACCTGCGCGCGCACGAGCGCACCCGCGTCGTGCCCGTCATCATGCTGACGGCGAAGAGCAACGAAGCCGACAAGGTGATCGGGCTCGACACCGGCGCCGACGATTACGTCGTCAAGCCGTTTTCACCGCGCGAACTCCTGTCGCGCATGCGCGCAGTGTTCAGACGCCGCGCACCCGAGCACAGTGGCGAGGCGCTCGAATTCGGGCCACTGACGATAGATCCGTCGCGCCACGAGATTTCGGCCGGTGGCACAGCGATCAAGATGGGCCTGGCCGAATTCAAGCTGCTTAGATTTTTGATCGGCCATCCCGATCGCGTGTTCTCCCGCACCCAACTGCTTGACAGCGTTTGGGGCGACCACGTGTTCATTGAAGAACGCACGGTGGATGTGCACGTTTTGCGCCTGCGCAAGGCGCTGGCGCCGGTCAAGGCGCAACATCTGATTCAAACCGTACGTGGCCTGGGATACCGGCTGTCGCTGCGGCCGGAACACTGAAGCCCATGTTCGACCGGTCGCGCAATCGACTGATGATTCAGGCGTCCGCGCTGCTGCGGCTGGCCGGACTCGCAGCGTTCGCGACGGTCGTCGGTCTTGCCTTCGGCATGCAAGCAGGTTTGTGGGTCGCCGTGCTCGGTCTGGCCACGCTGTTGTTGATTCACCTGCGCTACGCCACGCTGCTCGCGGCGTGGCTCGAGCAGCCGCGGCTTGAAGACGTACCCGACGGCTGGGGCGTATGGGCCGAGGTGTTTGCGCGGCTGTATCGAACGCACCGCGCAACCGCGCAGAACGAAAGTCGGTTGCTCGAAAACGAGGAGCGCTTCAGGCGCACGATCAGCGCGCTTCCGGAAGGGATCGTCCTGATCGATGCGACGTTGCAGATCGACTGGTGCAACCCGGTGGCCGAGCAGCATCTTGGCATTTCACTGCGAGCCGACCAGGGACTGCGCGTGACCAACCTGGTGCGCGATCCCGAGTTCGTCGGCTACCTGACCTCCGCGCGCTTTGACCAGGCGCTGGTATTTCAGCCGATAGCGCGACCGGGCCTGGCGCTGGAAGTCCGCGTCGTCGAATTCGAGCTGGCGCGCTCGATTCTGATCACGCGCGATATCACACAGCGTGAAAGAGTCGACGCGGTGCGGCGCGACTTCATTGCGAACGTGTCGCACGAGCTCCGGACGCCGCTCACGGTCGTCAACGGCTTTCTGGAAACGCTGATCGACGCGCAGGCAGATAGCGATGAGCGCCGGGCCGCCCCAAGCTCATCGAGTGCCCCCGCGGGGAGCGGGAGCGCAGCGG
>JBGSWX010000144.1:0-3238 GCA_041751695.1 Burkholderiaceae bacterium
TGCTGTTGACGATCGCCAATGCGCTGTCGCACGACCTGTACTACAAGATGATCAACCCCAAGACATCCACGCAGAAACGGGTGTTGATCTCCAAGGTCCTGCTGCTTGTCGTGGCGCTGTTCGCCGCCTGGGTCACGTCGCTGAAGCCGGGCAATATCCTGTTTCTGGTGGGCGCGGCGTTTTCGATGGCGGCTTCGGCATTTTTCCCATCGCTGGTCATGGGTGTGTTTTGGAAGCGTGCCAACAAATGGGGCTGCATCGCGGGTATGGTGGCGGGTCTCGGTGTCTGTCTGTACTACATGGGACGCACATATCCGCAGTTCATCGAATGGTTCGGCACCACGAGGATGGATCTTTGGTTCGGTATCCTGCCGATTTCGGCCGGCGTATTCGGCGTGCCCCTCGGCTTGATCACGCTAATCATCGTCAGCGCCATGACTAAGGAGCCGAGCCGCGACGTGCAGGATTTCGTCGAGCACGTGCGCTATCCAAACCTGCGGGGCGACACCGTCAGTACCGTTGCCGCCTGATCGGAAGCAGTGTCTCAAAAGCCCGCGTTCGCCGCGGGCTTTTTTTATGGATGCTCCGACCGATGCACTCTGTCACTGAGCCCGACTACTGGTGGGATGCGGTCGAATCACGATTCGGTGACCGCTGGCTGCCGTTAGTGTTGTTGGCGCTGGCGTTCGCCGGCGCGTTCGGCATCGCGCTCGCCTGCGAAATCGGCGTTCGCCACTTCAATACCGACTGGAACTATGGTCTCGGTTACTCGGTGCAGCGCGGTCGTGACTGGCAGCCGTTTTTCGCCCTCTGGGCCGGCGTCGTGATCGCGCCGATCGTGCAGGGGCTCGTGGGCGTCGCTCTGCTGAAGATATATTCGCGCCCGTTGTGCTGGCGGCGCGGCGTCGCCGTCGCGATCATCGGTTCGATTCCGATGTACGCCACGAGTCTGACGCTGGTGCTATTACCGGGAATTCTGCTTTTCGCCGTTGCGTTCCTGATCAGTTGCGGCTGGTGGGCCAGCGGCAACCGCAGATTGCTGGGAATAAGAGACAGCGAATCCGCGGAGCATGTTGCCGTGTCGCTCACGATCTCCGGCGTGCTGATGATGCTCGGTTCGGCCGCCCTGTCGTTGTAGACACTACTTGGCATCGTGTTCTGCATGATGTTCGGCACCGCCGCTCTGCCGCACATTTTGATGCGCTACTACACGACACCGAGCGTCCGGCAGGCACGCGAATCAGTGTTCCGGTCGCCGGTCTTTTATTTTCCTGCTGTATTTCACCGCGCCGTGCCTGGCGATGCTCGCAAAGTACGACGTGTATACCAACCTGGTGGGTAGCAGCTTTGCCGCTCTACCCGCGTGGGTGGCGCAGTGGGCGATCGTCGATCCGACTCTGTTGCACATCACGGACATCAATCGCGACGGCATCGTGCAGCTCGCTGAAATCGTCATCGGAGGCGATTTGATCGTGCTCGCCACACCGGAGATCGCGGGGCTGCCTTATGTTGTCTCGGGGTTGGTGGCCGCGGGGGGTTTGCAGCAGCGCTGTCGACCGTTGACGGGTTGCTGCTGACAATTTCCAACGCGTTGTCACACGATCTGTATTACAAGATGATCGATCCAGCGCCTTCAACCAAGTTCCGGGTAACGCTTTCAAAAGTGCTGCTCGTGGGGGTTGCGATCTCGGCCGCGACGGTCACGTCGCTGAAGCCGGGAGACATCTTGTTCCTGGTCGGCGCGGCGTTCTCGCTGGCGGCTTCGGCGTTCTTCCCGCCGCTCGTCACGGGGATCTTCTGGAAGCGTGCCACCAAGTGGGGAGCGATCACCGGCATGGTCGTCGGGCTGGGCGTGTGCATCTACTACATGCTGCGTACCTATCCGTTTTTCACCAACATGGGCGTGCCGACGATGCCTTTGTGGTTCGGGTTGAACCCGATTTCGGCAGGCGTGTTTGGATTGCCGGCGGGACTGATCACGATCATCATCGTCAGCCTGCTTACGCCCGAGCCCGATCGCCAGACTCAGGAGCTGGTCGAACACGTACGTTATCCGCACCTGAAAGGTGACACGGTGAGTACGGTCGCGACCTGATCGACGCAGAGTCAGATTCAAAGCCCGCGTTCACCGCGGGCTTTTTTTTGACTCGATCCCTGGCCGATATACTCGCAGCACACCTAGGAGAGATGGCCGAGCGGTCGAAGGCGCACGCCTGGAAAGTGTGTATAGGTCTAAAGCCTATCGTGGGTTCGAATCCCACTCTCTCCGCCAGTACGCTTTCCTCTATTCGTTCGCATTCGTTTCGTACGTGTTCGTCTCGCGGATTCCCGACGCTGCTTCGCGCGTTAGACAAAGCTGGATGTTGTTTTTGACGACGCCGGTTTGACTGGCTTCACTCCCCGAGCCGACAAGCTCGCTCGGCCTGGCGCTCGCGCGAGCGCCCATACGCTGTCCACCTCGGCCGCCTCAACTCGACGCTTAGCCCGAAAATCCACTCTCTGCCGACGAGCGGATGGCAGTAAGTGTCGCCAGAACGGTAGATTCTCTGTACCATCGCCGCCGTCCGTGGAGCACGCGCTCATGGGACCAGTAGATTCGCCCCGATTGACCACCAGAACTGTAGATTCTCTGGAGATTCTCCCGACTGACCACCACTGGTCCGGCCATGCACTCCCGCTTTACGAGAAAAGGGCGTTTGTTTTTCCTATCCCCAGCATGGATTCGCTCGGGATTTTCAGTTGACCTACGCGCGCGCGTTACGTTGGGAGGCAACGACGTTCGGAGCCATCGGCAAGCGCAGCGCTTACCACGACGAGGGATCTGGTGAGTGAAGCGTCCGGCGCAGTTGTCTCGTCAGCGCTCGGGCTGCAGGCCGGAATCCTCGACTAGGCGGCCTTGTTGAAGTTAGAGCTGCTGGGTCCAAGCCATCGAGATGTCAAAGATACCGCCTCTCCAGTGCCTGTTCTGCAATCATTGCAATGTAGCTAGTGCAAAGTACTGCAATGAGTGTGCTTCGCCATTGCACCTGCAGCCGTGCAATCAGTGCGGCGCGATCGACAACCGAGCTGCGATTACCTGCTACAAATGCGGCGCGGAATTCAGCGTGCCTGTAGCACCCGAGCTTGCGTTCGTGCCTGCAGCACCTGAGCTTGCGCCCGTGCCTGCGGCACCCAAGCGTGCGCGCGCGGCATCCAAGCGTGTGCGCCTGCCTGCGGCACCCAAGCTTGCGCCCGTGCC
>JBGSWX010000145.1:0-7885 GCA_041751695.1 Burkholderiaceae bacterium
TCGAGCCCGACGCGATCTTCACCGCCCAGCGCGGTGCTGGCATCGAGCACGAATTTCTTGCCCGTACGCAGCGTGGTCTTGCCGCCCTCGAACTTCCCGACGCGGATCTTCGGCCCCTGCAGATCGGCCATGATCGCCACATCGCGGCCGAGTTTGGCAGCAGTCTCGCGCACCAATTGGGCGCGTGCGAGGTGATCTTCGGATGTTCCGTGCGAAAAATTGAAGCGAACGACATCGACACCCGCGACCAGCATGCGCTCGAGCACCAGCGCTTCGCTCGACGCGGGGCCCAAAGTGGCGACTATTTTTGTACTGCGTGGCATTGAGTCAACGGTACCAGCGTTATTGCCGAGCCGATCGCTGTTCTAGTATCTCGATCGCCGGCAACGCCTTGCCTTCAAGATACTCGAGAAACGCGCCACCGCCGGTCGAGATATAGCTGATGCGGTCACCGAGATCGTACTTGGCGATTGCTGCCAGCGTGTCACCGCCGCCGGCGATCGAAAACGCGCCGTTGGCGGTGGCTTCGGCCACCGCGAGCGCCATCTGCTTCGTGCCTTCACCGAACGCGTCGAACTCGAACACGCCAATCGGGCCATTCCAGATGATCGTGCCGGCGCTGCGGATCATGTGCACTAATCCCAGCGCACTTTGCGGACCGATGTCGAGAATCATCTCGTCAGGACGCACGTCGTCGGCGCGCCGCGTAGTCGCCGGCGCGGTCGCCGAGAATTCCTTCGCGACGACGACATCGATCGGCAGCGGCAGTGTCGCACCCTTCTCGGCAAGCGTCGCCAGCACCTTCTTGCATTCGCTCACCAGATCAGGCTCAGCCAATGACTTGCCGATCGCGAACCCTTCGGCAAGCAAAAACGTGTTCGCGATTCCGCCACCCACGATCAGCCGATCGACCTTGCGCGCCAGATTGTTCAGCAGCGTGAGCTTGGTTGATACCTTCGAGCCGGCGACGATCGCCAACAACGGGCGCGCGGGATCGCGCAAGGCTTTCGACAGTGCATCGATTTCCGCCGACAACAAGGGGCCGGCGCAGGCGAGTTTCGCGTACTTCGCAATACCGACGGTTGATGCCTCTGCCCGATGAGCCGTGCCGAACGCGTCGTTGACGTACACATCGCACAATGCCGCCATTTTTTTTGCCAGCTCGTCGCTGTTCTTTTTTTCTCCGCGATTGAACCGTGTGTTCTCGAGCAGCACCGCCTGGCCAGGCGCGACGCTGACGCCATCGACCCAGTCGCGCATCAATGGCACTTCGCATCCCAGAACTTCTGAAAGCCTGCGCGCAACCGGTTTCAACGAAAATTTCGCTGCGAATTCGCCTTCTTCTGGCCGCCCAAGATGAGACGCGACCATCACCGCAGCCCCGGCCTCCAACGCGGCGCGAATAGCGGGCACCGAAGCACGAATGCGCGTGTCCTCGGTGATGTTGCCCGCATCGTCCTGCGGAACATTGAGGTCCGATCGGATAAACACGCGACGCCCGGCCAACTGCCCGTCTGCGATCAGGCGATCAAGAGTATTGACGTGCATTAAGGCGGGGTTGGATGAATCGCCGGCAAGGAGCACGGCCGGCAAACGATGAAGAATCGGGAGTTGGGCATTATACGAATGGTGAAACCGATCTCGTTTTCGCGCGCTGAACTGATTGCGATCGCCATCGCGCTGCTAATGCTGGTGTTGCAGGCGCTACCGAGTATTGCGGTCCTTGAATACCGGAACCCGGCCCCGATCGGCGAACCGTGGCGGTGGCTGACCGGCCACTTCGTACACGTGAACTGGCAGCACGCATTGATCAACGCGGTCGCGCTCTGGGTGGTGGCGCGCCTGTTTGCGCCCGACCTCGGGCCGGCGCGGCAACTATCCGCGTTGCTGGTCGCTGCGCTCACGATCAGCGCGTGCCTATGGCTGATCTACCCCGCGATCGCCTGGTACCGCGGCTTGTCGGGAGCGTTGCACGGGCTCTTCTTCGCGGGCTCCGCGATCTGGCTGATCAAAGCAAAGCCGCGGCGGTTCCAGCAGTTATGGCTGCCGTCGGCGTTGTTCTTCGGCGGCTGGATCAAAGTTGTACTCGAACAGCCCGGGGGCGCGACGACACCGTATGCGGAGTGGCTGGGCGCAGGAGTCGTGCCGCAGGCGCACCTCGTGGGTGCGGCTTGCGGCACGCTGCTCGGACTACTGTTCGCGATAAGCGACGCGAACGCGCGCGGCGAGCAACAGCGAGGAAAGTAAAAGTAACTGCCAAGTCGGCAGTGCGCCTCCACCGCTAGGTGAGTTGGCGGACCCACCAGTCACAGTTACCGTTGCCGCTGCACTAGTCGTTGTGCCGGCCGGATTGGTTAGCTTTACGGCGTACGCCACATTGTTGTCAGTGGCTGCAAGAGCAGGCGTCGTGTAGGAGGCTACGTTCGCGTTCGGGATGTCGACACCGGCACGAGTCCATTGATAAGTGGTAACTCCGGTTGCTTCAACCGTAAACGTAGCCGTCTGCCCGGCCGGCACCGAAACTGCCCTAGGCTGCGTGACCACAGCAGGCGGATCCGTGGCTTGCAACGCGCGAAGCGCGTCGACCATGCCAGCACCACACTGTCCGGCCCAGACGTTTCCGGCGCCACACGAAGCGAGAGATGGAAATGGCCGCGCCGTGGCTACAAGCAGATTTGTAACTTCAGTCGAGGTCCAGGTGTTCTTCTTCGCCAAAACCAACGCCACAATGCCGGACACCTGCGCCGCCGCGTCGCTGGTCCCGCTGAACATGTAGGCGTTATTTTCATTTGCCGCATTCGCCTCGGGATTGTTGGAACGCACAATCCCCAAGGCATTCGGAGCGAGAACGTCGCGCCCGGTGGACCATACCGAAAAGCCTGCCCAGCGTGGATTGTCGACCGCTCCATCAAGAGCTCCGAGCCCTGCTGGCCTGCCACCGCCAGGCGCGCTTATCGTTGGATTCGGTCCCTGTTTACTGAGAGGACCGATGTTCGTGTACTGCGTGCTTTCGCCGTTGATGGCGTGTGCGGTTACCCCTATCACCCCAGGGCAGTTGGCCGGAGCACTGATGTCAAGCGCGTAGTTGTTTCCTGTGGGTGCTACAACGACGGCACCACGGCTAATCGCGGCAGTGATCGCGTCTGCTAGCGACTGTGGACACTGGGTGCCAGGCGCCGACGCAGCACCGACGTTGATCACCTTCGCACGGGTCGTGGGCGTAAGCGTTGCAGGCGTTCCACCTGTTACCGCCCCACCCGATGCCCACGTGATCGCTTCCACGATATCAATTAACGACCCGCCGCATCTGCCGAGCGCGCGAACCGGAAGAATCTTTATGTTCGCCTTATGTGCAATGCCCGCCATCCCGATGGTGTTGTCGGCTGTTGCAGCGATGATTCCCGCTGTGCGGGTGCCGTGCCACGTATTCGGAGTGTCAAAATTGTTATTCGCACCTCGCCTGTTTTCGTAGCACGCGGCGTTATTCTTTGTCGCCGCCGGCACGTTGTCGCCGGGATCGGTTGGGTCTGCGTCTCGACCTCCGCCGTCATTCGCGACGAAATTCAGACCCAAGGGGGGGTTCAGGGCGTTGTCGGAAACGAAGTCATAACCCGCAAGAAAACGGCCTCCGGCCGCCTGCGGCACGTAAGCTCCGAGCGCAGACGACCCGTTCAGATCAGGATGATTGATGATGCCGGTGTCGATTACGGCTATCACAACTTCATTGCCCCCAACCGGGAGGTCCCATGCGGCTGCCATGTTGATCCCGCCGGCAGTCATCGAAGTTAGCTTCGGAACGGGCGGCGTAATCTGGACGTCGCCCTCATACATGTCTAACGGCCCGCCCCAGTTCCACTGTTTAAGGGGCAATTCTGTGTCGTTCGGCAAGGCCGACGGCTTGAAGACGATATCCGGCTCGGCGTACTCCACCGCGGGATCAGCCGCCAGACGCGCTGCAACCGCTTTCGCCGACGAAAGTGTCATCGGCGATTCGAGTGTGACCACAGAGGCACCTCCGCTCATCGCAACCGCCGACTTCATGCTGATCCCTGCTCCGGCGGTGTAGGCCCGCATGTTGGTTGCAGCCTTTGCGTGAGCAACTTCCGACGTCGGCCCTCGTAACTTGACGATCAAGTTAGATACTTCGTACTCAGGAGCAGGCTCAGGCGCGACGCTGATTCCCGCTAGCGACGCCTGCTTTGGCGTAAGCATCACGGGCGCCTGCGCCACCGCTGTAGGTAAGGACAGACTCACTGCAGCAGCGACAGCACTCAGCGCCACTGCGCTCAAGCCAAATTTGTTTGACGACACGGCAGTTCCTCTCGCAAAGTTCCAGCTATCGCAAGTGTCAGATATTGAATGCGTCCGAAGCACGCAATCGGTCGATTAGCACCGAAATACGGTGCGCGTGCGAGCTAGTGCTCAGAGCGCAGGGCGTATTGAACTGACACGCAACAAGTGAAATGAGCTTACGTGAAGACGTCGTCGCAGAGACTCACGCGGCGGTCAGCCAAAAGGCGTACCGCGCTCATCTTTTTTGGACGATTGCGAGTTGCACGTAGTGCTGCGGTAGTGCTGCGGCAAAGGTGCCTGATCGGCGCCCTTGCCGCTGCTGCGACGAACTACGCGGCCCGATTGCAGAATCGGACGCGCGCAGCCATGGAAAGCGCGCCGAGCAATAGGAGTTGCCACAGAGGCAGCGCGCCACCGCCACCTCCTCCACCACTAGGCGGCGGTGAACCACCAGGAGGTGCGGGTGGCGGCGCGGCGGCAGCGAGAGTGATGCTCACGGTGGCGGGGCTGGAAGCACTGAACACATCCCGCGCCACATATGTCAATGAGTAACTGCCGGGAGAGGCGCCCGTCGTAGGCCATGAGAATTGACCAGTCGTGGACAACGTGGCCCCGGTGGGAATTGCACTCGCAGCAAAACTCGGCGTCGTGCCGTCCGCATCGCTCCCCGTGACTGTAAAGCTCACCGTCTGACCAACGGTGGCGGTCTGCGCCGGCGGGTTCGCAGTGATAACTGGAGGTGTATTAACTCGGACGGTTACGCGGTCGGCCCCATTTCTCATGGCATTGTCGGCGGCAACAAATTGAAACAGCAACACGCTGCCAGTTGCCGGAGCGGTGAATGAGGCAGTAGAAGTCGTGCCGCCGTTCAGCGTCACTGTCGGACTACCCCCAACTTGGGTCCAAGTTGTGCTTGTAATCGCTGCGGGTGGAAAGGCAGCGGCTGTTCCAACCAAACTGACGGTGGTATTGGGCTGTACTACGACGAACGTCTCGGTCGAGACCGCCGGTGTTCGATTGTCAGCGGCATCTAAAGCTCTGCGGGCGTTCAGCAAGCCCTTGCCGCAACTGAAAATGGCGCCCACGCAGGCTCCGCCCGCCGGGTGCGCCGTGATGCTGTCGCGCATCGTGAGCCAAGCCCGGATAAACGCAGGCGTCACATTCGGATCGGCAATCAATCTGCTCTTGATAAGCGCTGCAACTCCAGCGACTTGCGGCGTTGCGGCGCTCGTACCTGTGAAGAAACCGAATGCCGGCCCCGATGCCCCAGAACTGCTTGTGCTCGTCGGCCCCATATTGCCAAACAAGATAGTCGATCCAATGTAGTACCCCAGCCAATTGGAGTCATCGGTCGGACCGCCGGCCCCGAGCAGTGTTGGACTTCCGCCGCCCGGCGCGCTAATGGTGGTTCTGCCGCCGACGTTCGCATAGTCGGCGTTGTCACCATTGATCGTATGTCCAGTGACGGCAATCACACCATCGCAATTGGCCGGAGCGATGAGCGCTGCATTGCCCTCGTTCCCGGTGGCGGCCACCACAACCGCACCTTGCGATATTGCGAAGTCGACCGCCGCTTGCATCGTAGCCGGGCACGTGTTGCCGCCACCCAAGCTAAGGTTGATCACCGAAGCCCGGTTCGAAATGTTGGTCACACCACTCACCGTTCCTCCAGCCGCCCACCGTACTGCCTCGGCAATGTCAGATAACGATCCACCACACTTGCCAAGCGCTCGTACCGGCAGTATTTGCACCAACCATCCGACACCTGCGACACCGAAGTTGTTATTGGTGGCGGCCGCGGCGACGCCAGCCATGTGGCTGCCGTGCCAACTACTGTTCTGGGCGCCGGCCTGGCCATCGTCGCAAAGTGACGCGTAATCGGTCTCTTCTTGGGTAGTTACCCAATCACCGGGATCGGACGCATCGGCATCGCGCCCATCACCATCATTTGCAACGAAATTCGCAGGCAGCGTGCCCGCACCGACGTTGCCGGAAATGAAATCGTAACCCGCAAGAAAGCGGCCAAACGGAACGTATACATCCGTCCCGACGCCCATGCCGCCGAGGTCAGTGTGATTCACGATACCGGTATCAATGATCGCGACTATTACGGCATTAGACCCCTGCGTCAGGTCCCACGCCAAAGGCAAGTTAGCTCCACCGACCGCTGTTGTGTTCTTGAAATTTCCCGAATTAATTGGAAGGATCTCCCCGTTGTAGTTTGCGTTGGGCGCCAAAAGATTCCATTGCCAGGCACTAAACCTTGTGTCGTTTGGAACGGTTTGGAGCTTCCTCAAAATGATGTCCGGTTCGGCGTACTCGACAGCGGGATCTCTTGCGATGCGCGCGGCTAACGCTGTTGCCGCGGACAGTGAAAGCGGCGTATCTAACTCGAGGAGAGATTCGTCTCCCGCCAGCGCTCGTTCTGACTTCATGCCAACACCAACAGCGGCCGATAAGGCTTGCACGCGGGTTGCAGACATTGGGCGCGCCAGTCCGGTGACAACCGGACCACGCAGCTTGACAATCATCCTTCCGATCATCTGCTCGCGATGAGCTTCGACCGGCGCAGTACCTTGCAATGCGGCCCTTTTAGCCGTCATCTTTAAGGCAGGTTGCGTAGAAGCTGCCCACGAGGAGGTGACCGCTGCAACGAATGCGACGGTCAGACCCAAGAGTTGTCGGTTCACGAAAATTCCTTTTAACGGGCGTTGCATACAGGCACCAGTCATTGAGCCTTCATCATCGAATCGAGCTCGACATACTGGAAAGCGCCCGAACCCTTCAGGCGCTCGATCAATTGGGCAACCTCGCCCCGCTGCGCAGGCGCAGTCAGGTGAACGATGTGCGCATCACCCGCTAATGGCCGCACATACCTGACGCCTGCGGTTTCACCCAATGTCGTTCGAATCGGCTTCAACACGGCCGAGGCTTCGCTGGTCGCAACACGAGGTTTGACGATGATCGCCGCGACCACCGATGAATCAGGAGTGTTCATGGAAGCAGGCGCCGAACAGGAGGCAAGCGTCACCCCGGACAACAACAAGACAGCGACAGACGCTCGAACGATGTGCATTGCGCGGACTTCGGTTTGGTAAGTAACGCAGAAGGGTGGCGAAAGCGTACACAACGGTACCGACATTCCCACCAACGCGCCTGTCAGCCAAAAGGCGTACCACGAGACAGGCTAGATACAGAAATAAGCGACCCGCCGGTCGGTTATTTGGCGCTCATCAGCGCAACCGCCGTGTCCAGCATGCGGTTTGAAAAGCCCCACTCGTTGTCATACCAGCTTGAGACTTTGACCAACCGGCCGATGACCTTGGTCAGCGTTGCGTCGAAGATGGATGAACGCGGGTCATGATTGAAATCGCTGGAAACCAGCGGCGCAGTGTTCACACCGACTATTCCTTTCAACTCGCCGTCGGCGGCCGTCTGCATGATCGCGTTAACATCGTCGACCGTCGTATCTCGCGCCGCAATAAAAGTGAGATCGACGATCGACACATTGATCGTCGGCACACGAATCGAGTAGCCGTCGAGCTTGCCCACTAGCTCGGGCATCACGAGGCCGAGCGCCGACGCGGCGCCG
>JBGSWX010000146.1:0-3987 GCA_041751695.1 Burkholderiaceae bacterium
GGGGTTTGTGTTTCGCGGCGTCGACTTCGCGGCGAAGCCCGGCGAAATGGTCGCGATCGTCGGGCCGAGCGGCGCCGGCAAGACCACGTTGGTCAAGGTGCTTGCGGGCTTGCTCGACCGAACCGAAGGGTCGCTAACTGCTGCCGGCCGCGACGTGCGGGACTGGGACAAAGCCGCCTACCGCAGCCGAATCGGCGTCGTCATGCAGGACGACCACCTGTTCGTCGGCACGATCGAAGACAACATCAGCTTCTTCGACCCGCAACATGACGCGCAGCGGGTGCAGGACTGCGCCCGGCTGGCGATGGTCGATCAGGAAATCGACGCCATGCCGATGCAGTTCAACACGATCGTGGGCAGCCTCGGCATGGCGCTGTCAGGCGGCCAGCGCAGCCGGGTGTTGCTGGCCCGCGCACTCTATCGGCGGCCGCAGATACTCTTTCTGGACGAAACGTTTGATCAGCTCGACTTGGCAAAGGAACGAGCGATTACCGATAGTTTGCGGAAAACCGGAATCGGACTAGTAATCGTCAGCCACCGCCCGGAAACCGTCGGGGCGGTGGATCGGATCGTCAAGCTGGGCGCAGTTGAAATCGCAACTCAACGCGCCGCATAAGGCGTAGCGTGAGATGGGTGTCGGGCGCCTCAGGCGATGATCGAAATACTGCCGCCGCCAACCATATCGAGTTCCGCAACCGTCAGTTCGAATTCAATTTCGGCCGTCTCAACCTGGGTTTCTTCAACAACGATAGTTTCGATCTTGGTCATTTTCGTCCTCGTTAACTGGTTGATTGACTGAAACGTACCGAGCGGTTGATCGATACTCGAACGCAAGTTTGATCGTTTGAATAGCGGCGTACATAGCCCGCTTTTGACGGGTTTCCCGCGCAGCTCTATGGCAATGTAACGCCCTCTCCGCACTTGGTCGTGTCGGCTTAATGGTGGAACACGCTCCCTATCAGGAAGAGCTTGAAGCGCTAGAGCGCGAGATCAAAACAAATTTAGCTGCGCCACACGCAGAGACGTTGGCGTTGCTTAGCAATGCGCTGAAACGGCTTAAAGAAATTCCGTTGCGCGTCGATCCAAAGCGTCGCGTTAACTGCCTGATCGATATCGCATCGCAGTTTTATCATCACGGTCAAAGCACGTTCAATGGTGTCGAGCCAGCGGCGCTCGCCGTCATGTTAGCGCGCGACTCCGAAGATCGCGCGCTGCTGAGGCGAGCCCTGACGCTTCAGGGAGTCATACTTCATTCGACAAACAACCCGGGTGACTCGATTACGGTTCTGGCTGAAGCGCTGGAAGTAGCCGAGGAGATCGGCGACGAAGTTGGCAAGGTCGTTGTATGGGTAAACCTCGGCTCGGCCTTTTATGAAGCAGCGCTTTACGCTGACGCTCGCGATTGCGCTGAGCGTGCAACTCGACTAGCCACCGGTGCGACAACGCTTCGCGCCTTTAAAGCCGTTGCGCTGGCAAATGTTGCTCTCTACTGCATGCATTTGCAGGAATACGAGGCTGGATTGAACAGCGTGCGAGATGCGCTTAGCCTAGGTCATACGCCTGAGAAGCCCGCTGAGATCCTGGCGCGTGTTCTGACAGAAGGTGTGTACACGCGGCTATTGCTTGCCCTCGGACGACTCGGCGAGGCGTCCGAGAGGGCGCAGATAGCAAAGGAGTTGTCGCCAAGCGCCAAATCGGCGCGAGCTGATATTTCGGCAGCTTGCTCAGAAGGACTCGTTGAAGTCTATTCGGGCTTGGGCGATGTCGGATTATCGCGAGGCATGACTGCGCTCGAAAAAGCGCGAGCCGTTAAGCCGTCCCTGCGCGAAACACTTTTAGCGCTTGTTCAGGCGCATGAGATAGCCGGGCGGCCTGAGCGGGCTCTGGCGTTACACCGCGAATTGACTCTGCATATCCGCAAAGCACAACACGACGGCATTGTTCGCCATCAAGAGTTGCACTTGCAGCAGATCGAGGCTGGTAGCCAGTTTCCCGAGCATTTGCTGACTGCCAAGGAAGTCGAGCTGAGCGACAAGATCGCCGCGCAGACAGCCGGCGCCAAGCAGGGCGACTTGCTTGAGCAAATCGCCTTTACCGCCGAAATGCGAGACGATCCCACGGGCGAACATTGTTATCGCGTCGCAAAACTTGCATCGCTCTTAGCGAAGGTGCTCGGCCAATCGGATGATGCGTGCGGGACGATCGATCTCGCCGCGCGCCTGCATGACATTGGCAAGGTGGGCATTCCAGATTCGTTGATGCAGAAGCCGGAACCGCTGTCCGAGGGCGAGCGGCAAATTCTGCAAACGCATGCGGCGACCGGCGCTGATCTACTGTCCAAGACGAGAGTTTCATACAGTGATATAGCAAGTGACATCGCAAGACACCATCATGAGAGGTGGGATGGAAACGGCTATCCCGAAGGCATTTCGGGCTCAGCCATCCCCTTGGCCGCCCGGATCGTCTGCCTGTGCGATTCATACGATGCACTGACGCACGAGAAGGCCTATCGGCGGGCGTTTTCCAGCGATGAAGCGATCAGCGAGATCCTCCGGCTACGTGAACTTCAGTTCGACCCGCACCTGGTCGACCTTTTCGTCCCGATGGTGATGAGCTTGCGCGGCGAACACGACGACCTAGATGAATTTCTCGGCGCCGCGGCGCGCCAGACTGCGCTCAACGCCGCCCGCCAGAAGATCGCCGAGTCGCTCGCCAAGCCCATCGCGGGCCTCGAGTCGCTGAATCTGCCGCCTCCGACCATTGAGCGCCGGATGATCCGGCGCACGCTGCCGAAGCCGCGCTAGCTTGCTCCCGCGCGCCACCCGCCCGCCGGAGAACAGGACTAATGCTTAGGAATGCATGCCAGCCGGCGCGCGGCCGAACCGTCCAGCCAGCCGTCTTCGGCCAGTGCCCGGATGCGTGCCACCGTGTCGAGGTCGGCGCGCTCGTAGGCTTGTTGGCGCAACGCGGTCGTGACGTCGTCGAATTCGCCCTCGCCAGCCGGTTCGTCTGACTCATATAAGAAGCGCAGAAACAGCAGCTCCGGCTGCGGCTCTTCGATTTCGATGCTCATGCGGCTCGCTGGCCAGGTCGGGCCGGTGCCGATGTGGATTTCGCTGCGGCGTTGCGGCAGCAGGCGCACGCGGTCGTCGACCTTGAACGATCCAAAGTCGAGCGTTCGGATCAGCTCGATCTCGTCGCCGACATCGCGCCGCGAATGAATCGTTGCGACCTCGAGCCCGAGCACGAACTGCGTCGGGTCTTCCGCGCGTAACACCAGCCCATGCCAGAGCTGCTCGCGCGTCAGGGTGTCGAGCAACGGCATCAACGGGTCGTTGATCTGGATCAGGTGTTCGAACCGCACGGTCCAATTCTGCCCCAGCCCCGCACTCGGTTAACCCCTTTTGCGCCCGGCGGTCGTTTCAACGTCTCCATCTACGACTTCGGAGATTTCCATGTTGATCAGAACGCTGGCCGCGGCGGCATCCGTCATGGCCCTAACCGCTTGCTCGACGCCCGCCGCTGCGATCGGCTCGATGGTCGATGTGAACGTGATCGATCGCAACACCGGCGAGACGCTGCCGATGTACTGGCACGACGGCCGCTGGTGGGTGCCGGGTAAGCCGGGCAATCGCTACGCCGTGTCGCTCACCAACCGCAGCGGCGGCCGGACGTTGAACGTGATCGCTGTGGACGGCGTCAATGTCGTGTCAGGCGAGACCGCGGCGCACGATCAAACCGGCTATGTTCTGACCCACGGGCAGTTCGCGCAGATCACCGGCTGGCGCAAGAATCTGGCGCGGGTTGCCGCATTCGAATTCACTGCGCTGCCCAATTCGTATGCGGCGCGCACCGGCCGGCCCGATAACGTGGGCGTGATCGGCGTTGCGGTGTTCAGCGAGAGGGTGCGCTACGTGCCGCCGCCCGCGCCCCAGCCCCCCTTGGCGCCGTTGTCGCGCTCGAAGTCGGAAGCCCCGCAGGACTCGG
>JBGSWX010000147.1:0-7828 GCA_041751695.1 Burkholderiaceae bacterium
CGTCGCAGAAGATCGGCGGCGCCGAGCGAATAGCCGCCCGCAACTTGCGCAATGCGCATCACCTGCTCCTGATACACCATCACGCCGTAGGTTTCGGCCAGGATCGGCTCGATCGACGGGTGCAGGTAATCGACCTTCTGCCGCCCCTGCTTGCGATCGACGTACTCAGGAATCAGGTCCATCGGGCCGGGGCGATACAGCGCGTTGAGCGCAATCAGGTCTTCGAGACGATCGGGCTTGGCGCGCTTCAATAGCTCGCGCATGCCGCGCGATTCAAACTGGAATATCGCGGTGGTCGCACCGCGCTTGAAAATTTCGTACGTTGCTGCGTCATCGAGCGGCAGCGTGTCGAGCTCGAGCGCAAACGATGGATCGAGCCGCCGCACGTACTTCAACGTCAGGTCGAGAATCGTCAGCGTCGTCAGCCCGAGAAAGTCGAACTTCACCAGCCCGATCGCCTCGACGTCATCCTTGTCATACTGGCTGATGACGCCCTCGGTGCCTTGCGCGCAGTACAGCGGCGTAAATTCGGTCAACTTGCCGGGCGCGATCAGCACGCCACCGGCGTGCATGCCGACGTTGCGCGTCAATCCCTCGAGCGGCTGCGCGAGCGCGATCAATTCCTGATGCTCTTCGTCGGCCGCCACTGCGTCGGCAAAAGCCGGTTCGTGTGCCAGAGCACGCTCGAGGGTCCACGGATCGGCCGGGTTGTGCGGAATCAACTTCGACAGTTGGTCGCACTTGGTATACGGCAGGTCGAGCACACGCCCTGCATCGCGCACCACCGCCTTGGCACCCAATGTGCCGAACGTTGCGATCTGCGACACCGCGTCGTGCCCGTACTTGCGCTTGACGTAGTCGATTACGCGATCGCGGTTGTCCTGGCAAAAGTCGATGTCGAAATCCGGCATCGACACGCGCTCCGGATTCAGGAACCGCTCGAACAACAATCCGTATTGCAGAGGGTCGAGGTCGGTGATGCGCAGCGAATACGCCACCAGCGAACCGGCGCCCGAGCCGCGCCCGGGGCCTACCGGAATATCGTTGCTCTTGGCCCAGTTGATGAAGTCGGCCACGATCAGGAAGTAGCCCGAGTAGCCCATCTTCGCGATGATCGACAGTTCCAGATCGAGCCGCGCCGAGTACTCCGGCCGCCGGGCGTTGCGCACACCCTCGTCCGCGTACAGTTTGGCGAGACGCTGCTCGAGGCCGTGCAATGCCAGCGCTCGGCAATGGTCGTCGAGCGTCACACCATCGGGCGTAGGAAACTTCGGCAACCTTGCGGTGCCGAGCTCGAGCGTCAGGTTACAGCGCTTGGCGATCTGCAACGAGTTGGCGAGCGCCACCGGTACGTCGGCAAACAGCTCGCCCATTTCCGCCTGCGTCTTGAAATATTGCTCGGGCGTATAGCGCTTCGGCCGGCGCGTGTCGTTTAACGTGTGTCCTTCGGCAATGCACACGCGCGCCTCGTGCGCGCGAAAATCCGGGCGCTCGAGAAACTGAATCGGGTGCGTCGCCACCACGGGAATGCCGAGCCGCGTCGCCAGCGACAGCGCCGCCTTGGTGTGCGCGGAATCGCGCGCATCGCCGGTGCGCTGCAGTTCGAGGTAGAACCGCCCGCTAAACGCCGCCGCGAGGCGTTGCGCAGTCAAAGTGGCCGCCTCGGGTTTGCCCGCGAGCAGGCAAACGCCCACCGCGCCGTGCCGCGCACCCGAAAGCGCAATCAACCCGTTGGCACGCCGCCCGCGATCTTCTTCGAACCATTCGATTCGCACTTCGGCACGGTTGCGATGCGGGTTCTCCAGATAGGCGCGCGTGATCAGCTCGCACAGGTTCAGGTAGCCCGCTCGATCCTGCACCAGGACTGCCATGCGGGTCGGGCTGTCTCGATCGTGATCGTTGGTGATCCAGAGATCGCAGCCGATGATCGGCTTGATGCCGCGCTTGCGCGCCGACGAATAAAACCGCACCGCGCCGAACAAATTCGCGCTGTCCGTCAGCGCGAGCGCTCCCTGCCCGTCCGCCGCGGCCCTGGCGGTCGCGGCATCGATGCGAACGATGCCGTCGACCACCGAGAATTCAGAGTGCAAGCGGAGGTGGACAAACTGCGTACTGCTCATCGTTACGATTTTGCCATCGTGACCGCCTCGAAGCTGTGGATAAGCGACCGATGGCGCCACATACCCCGGATTTGTCCGTCAAACCCCCGGAACGGGCCGAAATACCGATGGCCCAAGGCTTTTGTCAGCCGCAATCAACGGCTATCGTTATAACAATGACGCCATTACGTCCCCAGGGAGACTGCATGCTTCGCTTGATCTTTGCCGCGTGCGTGGCCGCAGCGCCTTTAGTGGTCGCCGGTCAAACGATTTACAAAGTACAGATGCCCGACGGCAGCGTGCTGTTTACCGACAGCGTGCCGGCCGGCGCCAAGGTGCTCGAGGAGCGCGAGGCCAAAGTCACGCCGCGCGCCGTTGCGCTGCCCGGCAAAGCGCTGCCTCCGCCACAAGGTGCAGTGCCCCGGCCCGGGGCTCAACCTGGGGCAATCATGCGTCCCCTCAATCCCAACGGCAAAGGGCCTCCGCTCGAAAACGCAGCCACTCTGGAACGTGAACTGGCGGTCGCGCGCAGGAAACTCGAACTCGGGCGCGAGCCTCTCCCCGGTGAGCGGCGCGGCCTGGCAGGCGGCGGAAGCCGATTGACACCGGAGTACGAGGCGCGCATCGCCGCGATGGAGCGTGACGTGGCAGCGACCGAAGAGAAGTTAAAGCGCGCCTACTCCGCTCGATAATTTTTGCGTCATGTCAAAGCAAACGCCCGCGAAGCGGGTGTTTTTTGTTGGCGTCCCCATGCCGCGGCACCACGTTGGAGACGTTACGCCGCTTCATTAAGGGATGCATCGAACGTTGAGCTTCCCCAATGAAGTCCGTTACGCTGTTTCCTCGGCTTTCATGACTGGAGCCAAGTGGTCGTCTACGCCTCATACCTGAACTGCAAGCAACAGACGTTCAAGCTGCGCAAGCATCTAGGACCCGGCCAGTACTACCAATACGTTAGCTTCGCGCGGCTTGGATGTCCGCCCATCCAAGCGCGGCAGTCGGTCTTCTCGTTGCACAGATAACGCGGGTCCGTTTCTCTAAGCTCCTTGGCCGGCATCTTGAGTCACGCGGATGGATTAGGACAAGGGAAACTTCCGGCAGTCAACGACGCTTCTCAAGAAAACGCGATGCTGGCGAACGGGGAGCATCTTCAGACCAAACTCCATCGGCTGCAGAATATTCCTCGTGCGCAGTATCGCTATTACTTTGCTCGCCGCAGCTGTATTCCTGTTCGGAGCAACACTGGAAGTTACCGGCTGCGCTGTCGTTGCGCTGGCGCGACGGCTGGTGGAGCGGGCCGGATCAACACCTAGGATTTAGGTATTGGCGTCCCCAAGGGGATTCGAACCCCTGTACTCACCGTGAAAGGGTGATGTCCTAGGCCTCTAGACGATGGGGACTGCGGCGATCGTGAGTGGTGGAGGTAAACGGGATCGAACCGATGACCTCTTGCATGCCATGCAAGCGCTCTCCCAGCTGAGCTATACCCCCACACGCGAGGCGCGGATTATAGCCACGCGCTGCGCGAGCACGACAACGTGCCCGCGCGGCGGCTTTCTGCAAAGGCCTGAATCAGCGATCAGTGCGACCTGGCGTAGTCGATCATTCCCTGGAAATCGACCACGACCGCGGCTTCTTCGCCGACGACCCACGCATCGTGACCGGACGGCAGCAGTGAAACATCGCCCGGCTTGCAGTCGAACTCGGTTCCATCGTCCATTTTGACGCGCAGCACGCCCGCGACGTGATACTGAAAGTGCGGCGCGTCGCAGCTATCGGTTTTCGCGATCGGCTGCACCGAGGTGGACCAGCGCCATCCGGGCTCGAAGATCGCGCGGCCGATGGTAGCGCCGCCGATCTTGATCAATTCGACGCGCCCGCGCGGAAACTCGCGCACCTCGTCGGGCTGCGAGAAGTTCTTCCACTCGGCCATTTCTTCGATGTGTTCTGCATGCGGCTGATTCATCAATCCTCCTTGTGTGAAGTGATGTGCGCCGGGTCGCCTTTCGGCAGGACGTCGGCGAATGCCTCGAAACGCTTCCACGCAGGCACCGGCGGAACGTAGCCGGCGCGTGGCACATACGCCGACGCTTCCCCCATCTGCATTCGATGGATGTAGCGCGGGCAGTTGGGAAAAATTTGCGTTGCACGCACGCGCACGATTAACTGTGCGCCCGCAAAATGTTCGAGCAGCGGGTCGTCGAACTGGATAAAACTCGTTCCATTCACGCGTAAGCGGCGCGGCTGTTCGAAGTCGATAAACAGCAGCGCAAGCGCGGGGTTCACGAGCACGTTGCCGAGGCTTCGAAACATGCCGTTGCCGTCATAACTCGGAAACGCGATCTCATTGACGTCGGTCACTCGCACGAACCCCGCCGCGCCGCCTTTGTACGAACAGTCGGGCCGCCCGTCGCGATCGGCGGTCGCAATAAAGAACAACGTTCGACTCTCGACGAACGCGCGGTCCTCGTCGGTAAATTCGGTGCGCGACAGCTTGTCGACCAGCCGGTCTGCCAGGCGCCGCGTGTCGAACTGGTCCTGCAGCCTGCGCATGCCGGCGTGATACGCATCGTCCGGTGAAATCATGGTGGCTCCTTTCGCGACAGGCGTTCAAGATGGCGCACCGTGGGCGCGCCGGCTATGGGCAGGATTGCGTATGCGCTATGCGGACAATTCTGCGAGCGAGCGGTCGGCCGCCGCCTGAAAGCGCGACACCTCGCCGAACGAGCGCGCCAGCATCATCGCACCCTCAAGCGAGCCGATCAAAGCGCGCGCTACCTCACGTGCCGGGCCAGTGAATTTCAACTCGCGTGCTTTCTGCCCCTTGCTCAGCACCGCGGTCAACCAGCGCTCGTTCTCGTTGAAGAAGTGTTTCATTTCCTCCTTCATCGGCTTGGGCAGCGTGGCGTACTCGGCGGCGAGCATCCCGCACAGACACATGCGGTTATTGCGCAGGACGTCCGCGTATATCTGCGCGTACCGCTTCAGCTTCTCGCGCGCGCCGGCACTGGTCCGGTCGATCGCCCCGAGCGCAGTCAAAAAGTTCTTTTCGTAGCGCTCGATCAGACGGTGCCCCAGCTCTGCCTTGGCGGGAAAGTGATAGTGCAAGCTGGCCTTGGTGACGCCGAGCGTGGCCGCGATGTCGGCGTAGCTGAAGCCGTTGAAGCCGCGCGTTTGCACCAGGCGCTCGGCCGTATCCAGAATCCTTTGCGACGTGTCAGCCTTGGCCACCGTTTTCTCCCTTTGCCCGCAGCCGCAACAATGCCTGCTTACCTACTGGTTGACAAGGTACTTACTAGTTGGTAGAAACTCGGCCGTACGCGCTACCGACGATCCTCCAATGTCTGGCACCCTGACCGGAATCGAAATGCGGGCGGCACTCGATACGCTGCACGCGATCGGCGACGATTGCGCCGACGGCAGCGACTTCGCGCTGCGCGGCGTGCAATGCCTGCCGCAGCTCGTAAGCTCGGAGCTCACTACGCTGTCGGTCTGTGACCTCGATAGCGGCCACCGCAAGGTCGTCTGCGATCAACCGCGCGCGATTTCGCGGCGCGAGCTCGAAGTGTTCGACCGCCACTTCTTCGATCATCCGCTGGTGCGTGAGCACGGCCGCAATACTGCGGCGGTGACCCGGCGCATCGAAGATCTGCTTCCAGCAAGTGCGTTTGAACGCACGCCACTGTTTAACGACTACTACCGCGCCATCCGGATCGATCACGTGATGGCGGTGCCGATCCATGTCGACCGGCGCGTCCTGGTCAGCTTCGTGGTCAACCGCAGCAGGCGCGGCTTTAGCGACCGGGATCGAGAGCACGTTGAGGTCATCCGGCCGCACCTCGGGCATCTATATCGGCTCAGTGCGCGCAACAACAGCGCGCTCGCAGAGGTTGCAACGCCGCTCACCGTGCGCGAGCGCGAAGTGCTCGATTGGCTCGGCGCCGGCAAGACCGACAAGGACATCGCGGTGATCCTCGCGATCAGCCCGCGCACGGTGCACAAGCATTTGCAGCGCATCTACGACAAACTCGGCGTCGAAACGCGGACAGCCGCCGTATTGCGCTCACTGTCGACGCGGCACTGAATACGGCGACTCCGCTCCGCAACTATTTTTTCTCGGCAGCGACCACCCAATTTTCAACCGGCGCCTTGCCGCTGCGAACTGACATCACGGTCGCGTCAAGCTTTTCCCCGCGCACGGTGCCCTTCCACAGCAGCTTGCCGTAGCGTGCACTCTCGGTCTCGGCTTCAAAGACCGTCGCGTCACCCTGTGTGCTGGTCTTGTAGGCAGCATCCGAATACCCGTACTTGTCGCACGCGCTCGAGCGGAAACGGCCATCGCGGAAGGTCAACGTGTCGGCATCGCCGGAAGTCTTGCCGCGTTCCATAAACACGCCGTCGAATTTCTTGCCATCGAGCGCGCCGCTTGCAAGCGCAGCGTCGGTCGCCAGTATTGCGAATGCGCACAGAGCAGCGCTCGGCCAGAAGGTGAGTTTCATGATTGTCCTTTCGGTTCGGTTAACGGGAATCGTCGCTCGCGCGCCGTACCGAATTTATAGACGCCGCGGCTTGCCGCCGCCATGGGCAGGATTGCGTATGCGAGATGTCAGCGCTGCTGCACGTCGAGCGTCGCAAGCGCGCGCTCGATCCGCTCGAGCACAGCGTCACGCCCGATCAGTTCGAGCACCGCATCGATCGACGGCGTCTGCGTCTGACCGGTAACCGCGACCCGCAGCGGAACCGCGACCTGCGGCATCTTCAGCTTTAGCTCGCCGACGATCTGCTTGATCGCGCCGTTCAACGAAGCGCGATCCCAGCTAAGCGTGGGCGCGCGATCTCGGAACGTTTGCACGGCTTGCCGGCCGGAAGCATCCAGGTGCTCGGTCATTAACTGCATATTGAGTTCCGGTTCGCGATAAAACATCAGCGCGGCCTCGGCCAACTCGTTCAACGTGCGCGAGCGATCCTTCAACAGCACCATCACACGGACCAGATCGGGGCCGCTCGACAGCCGGCCGCCGCGCGCTTCGATGCGAGCGCTGACCAGCCGCGCCAGGCGCTCTTCGCCCGCTTCCCTGATGTACTCGCCGTTTAACCACATCAGCTTGTCGAGGTTGAACTGCGCCGGCGCGCGGTTCACGTGATCAAGATCGAACCACTCGATCAGCTGCTCGCGCGTGAATTTCTCGTCATCGCCATGACTCCAGCCAAGCCGCGCCAGATAGTTGAACAGCGCTTCGGGCAGGAAGCCGTCGGCGTCATACTGCATGACGCTCGCTGCGCCGTGACGCTTCGAGAGCTTGCTGCCATCGGGGGCGAGGATTAAAGGCAGATGCCCGAATGCGGGCGGCGCCCAGCTCAGCGCGCGATACAGATTGATCTGCCGCGGCGTGTTGTTGATGTGCTCTTCGCCGCGCATCACGTGCGAAATTCGCATGTCAACGTCGTCAACGACCACCGCGAAGTTGTAGGTCGGCATCCAGTCGCTGCGTGCAATGACCAAGTCGTCGAGCTCGCGATTCGAAATGCTGATCGGTCCCTTGACGAGATCGTTCCATTCGACGTTTCCATCGTCGGGATTGCGAAAGCGGAACACCGGGTTCACGCCCGCCGGCGGGACCAGACCGCGCGCATTTTCCGGCCGCCAGCGTCCGTCGTAGCGCGGCTTGTCACCGCGCGCTATCTGCGCTTCGCGCAGCGCTTCGAGTTCTTCCTTGCTCGCGTAGCAG
>JBGSWX010000148.1:0-7817 GCA_041751695.1 Burkholderiaceae bacterium
CCTCTTGACCTCGTCTTCATGCACGGCTGGATATCGCACATTGAACACATGTGGGAAGAACCCCGTGTGGCGCGGTTCCTGGACCGCCTCGCGTCCTTCAGTCGCCTCATCTTGATCGACAAGCGGGGGACGGGAATGTCGGACCCGGTGCCGTTGGATCGGTTGCCCACCCTGGAAGAGCGGATGGACGACGTTCGCGCTGTGTTGGACGCCGTCGGATCAAAGCGGGCCGCCTTTTTGGGAACTTCGGAGGCGGGCGCACTGAGCTTGCTATTCGGGGCGACGTATCCATCGCGAACCACGGCACTGGTGCTTCTTAATTCTTATGCGCGGCTGGCGCACGCGCCTGATTACCCTCAGGGGATTCCTGCGGAGCAAGCCCAGGGACTGTTACAGGCGATTGAAGACGGATGGGGCAAGGGCGTGGCGTTTGAGGCCCTGGTGGCCAGCCAGGCCGACAACGCGTCAATGAAGACCTGGTGGGCTCGGTACCAACGTTTGGCAGCCAGCCCGGGCGCGGCGGTGACGCTCCTCCGGAGCGCATTCGAAACAGACGCACGTTCGGTTCTGCCCGCGATCGCCGTGCCTGTACTCGTCTTGCATCGTGCCGGTGATCCATTCACAGGGCCGGAGCACGGGCGCTACCTGGCGGAGCATATTCCCGGCGCGAAGTTCGTCGAGCTGTCGGGGGTTGATCATCTGTTCTTCGCCGAGGACATGGACCGCTTGCTCGCGGAAATCCAGGAATTCCTGACTGGAGTACCCGAAGCGGGGGAGCCCGACCGGGTGCTCGCTACCGTCATGTTCGTCGACATAGCGAGCTCCACAGAGCACGCGACGCGGCTGGGTGATCGACAGTGGCGAGACGTTCTGGACCGCTACTACGCGATTGCGCGGCGCCAACTCGCGCGCTTTCGAGGGAGGGAGATCGACACAGCCGGCGACGGACTGTTCGCGACCTTCGACGGCCCCGCGCGCGCCATTCGCTGCGCCAGGACCATCGCCGACGAGGTCAGCGTGCTAAAGATCGCCGTCCGCGTGGGAATCCATTCCGGCGAGTGCGAGGTCATCGGCGACAAGGTCGGGGGCATCGCCGTCCACACCGGAGCACGGATCGCGGGTCAGGCAGGCCCAAGCGACGTGCTGGTATCGAGCACTGTCAAGGACTTGGTTGCCGGGTCCGGCATTCGGTTTGAAGACCGAGGCCGCCATCCATTAAAGGGAGTGCCAGGTGAGTGGTCGCTGTTCGCTGTGTCCGTCGACCTCAGGCAGGCCTCGGCATGACGCTTCAATTTTTCCACAACGCGGATGAGGCGCAAGCGCATATGGGTGTTTGCTGCGGTACGGTGCGCCAAACAATCCGTTTAACGCCGACGCGCGCCATGAGGCCGGCGCACGCGGGTTAACGGCACGTTAGGCAACACGAGAGGCAGCACAGTGGCTCGTATCAATTCAGCGGACGTCGTTTCCTCTGCCGATGATTTCCGCTCTTTGGAGCGGACGCGCTTGCGATCTCTGGTAGAGCGAGACATGGAGCTTGCCCAGGCGCTTCATTCGCCGGAGTTCCACCTAGTAACCCCGGGAGGTAACACTCGATCGCGCGAATCCTATCTCACGGCGGTTCAAACCGGCGCCATCACGTATCTCAAGTGGCAGCCCGCCGACATCATCGTGCGTCAGTTCAGCGACGTCGTGCTCCTTCGCTACCAAGCCGAGCTCGAGATGCCCTTGCAGTCTGGCAGCATTTCGTCGTTCGTCTGTTGGCACACGGACTCTTACGAGCTGTGCAATGGCCTCTGGCAGGTCGTCTTGTCTCAGGCCACTCGCATTGGCTAGCAGCCAAAAAGCGCACGTGTCGCCACGAAAACGCCCGCCCCGCACGTGATGGATACGCAACGCTTCCTTGCCGCACTAGTGCCCTACAACGAGGCATTCGCCGAGACTGACCGCGACCGACGCCTCGTGCTACTGACGCACTCGATGACGCCAAATGCCGAGATCTGGGGACCCAAGCGCGTCTTTGCGGGCTACGAACAAATCTCCGAGAAGATCGAGGGCTTTCACAAGAACTGGCCGCAATGTTGCCTGGTTCTTGCCAGTGGACTCAACGTGTTCCAGAACGCGGCTCGCCTTGCCAGTGCAATCATCGGGCCGAACGGTGAAGTTCGTGCTTCTGGTGAAGCCATCATCGAGCTCGCAGACGATGGTCGGATTCAGCGCGTCATTCCGTTTTGGGAGGCACTACCACCACTCCCACCAGAGTGGCCTGCACACCTTTCGCCGGGACACGCCACGTCTGACCAAGGTGTTGCCTAACATCTCGTTGAGCCAGGAAGAAAAAGTGGCAAAAACCGTTTCCAAGATCCGTTTCAGAGCGAAACTCTTGCGACCAGCAACGACCGCGAAGGCCGGCTCCTGGACATTTCTTACCCTGCCAAAGGCTGCCAGTGCGAAGCTCCCCGCGCGCGGTATGACGACGGTCGAAGGCACCATCAATGGCGTCCCCTTTCGCGCCACGCTCGAACCGGACGGCGAGAAAAGCCACTGGCTCAAAGTGAACCGGAAGAATGCGCGAAGCTGCGGACGCAGATGTAGGCGACGTCCTCACGCTGGAGATCGCGCCATCGGGAGAGCAACAGGAACCCAGGGTGCCGGCCGATCTGCGGAAGGCGCTCGCGGCCGCGCCAAAGGCGCGCGCGTTGTGGTCGGACATCACGCCCATCGCGCGCAGAGACTGGATTCACTGGATCGTATCCGCCAAGCAGGCAGAGACTCGCGCGCGACGGGTCGACAATGCCTGCGCGATGCTCACCGCCGGGAAGCGACGCGTTTGCTGCTTCGATCGGTCTGGGTTCTACAGTAGAAGCTTCAGCTCTCCCAAAGCGGTGATTTAGATGAACGTCACTGAACTGATCGATCGCTACTGCCGGGTTTGGAATGAGACTGACCCGTCGATCCAAGCTGATCTGCTCGCCTCGTGTTGGGCAACCGGCGCCACGTACACCGACCCGTCCGTACACGCCGCGAACGCCCAAGAACTCTTGAATCACATCGCATCGGTCCGGGCTCGTCGCCCGGGAGCCTTAATCGTGCGAACTAGCGCGGTCGACGCTCATCATTCCGTTGCCAGGTTCGCGTGGCATGTGGTGCAGGCCGACGGAACCGCGTTGCCCGAGGGAATCGACATCGCGTTCGTTTCGTCCGATGGCTCGCGGATAGAGCGCATCATTGGGTTCTTCGGCCCCATTGCTCGCACGCCGTAGTGACGCCGAACCACCTTAGACATAGGATCAACTGTTTCTGGAAAGGACTTCACAACATGACGCGGCTTTGTTCTGCACTGCTAATCCTGCTCGCCGTGTTCGCTGGCAGTGTTTCCGCACAGTCCTATCCAGCGCGGCCGGTCAAGGTAATCGCAGCGTTTGCGCCCGGTACTACGTCCGACATCATCGCGCGCCTCATTTCAGAACGGCTGACGCAGTCGATGGGGCAGCCCTTTGTTGTCGAGAACAAAACTGGCGCCGGAGGCACCATCGCAACTGAGTTCGTCGCACGCTCAGCGCCCGACGGCTACACGTTGCTGATGTCGACGGCGGCGCTGCCGGTCAGCGCGTGGGTTTATCCGAACCTGAAATACGACACCGGCAAGGACTTCGCATCGATCACTGTTGTTACGCATTCGCCGCTGGCGCTGGCCGCGAACATGGCCTTTCCGCCGAAGACGCTACGAGAGTTGATCGACTACGCAAAAGCCAACCCTGGAAAAGTCAGCTTCGGCTCCGCGGGCGTCGGCACGTCACACCATCTGACTGGCGAAAAATTCAAGCGGGACACTGGTATTGATATCGTGCACGTGCCTTATAAAGGCTCCGCACCTGCACACGTCGACTTGATCGGCGGGCAAATCCAGATCATGTTCGACAACATCGTTGCGCTGATGCCGCACTTCAGGTCGGAGAAGCTGCGTCCCCTTGCAGTATCCAGCGCGAAGCGCCATCCGCTGCTTCCTGACGTTCCTTCGATTGCGGAGGTCGCGGTACGCGACTTTGAGACGGTTGCATGGTTCGGTTTCATCGCACCTGCCGCTACGCCACGCGACATCATCAACCGCCTAAACACGGAGATTGTCAAAACCCTTTCGATTCCCGAGGTTCGGCAGCGACTTCTGGATGCCGGCTCTGAAATCGTCGGTAACTCGCCCGAGGCGGCAGATCGTTTTCTCGCAAGCGAACTCGAGCGCTGGCGTGTGGTGGTGCGCGCCGCGAATGTGACGGCGAACTGACAGTTGGCACGGAGGAGCCATGCAATCTCATCTTCATCTTGTGATCCTCACCCTTGCGGTAGTGACACTGAGCGCGCCGGCAGGCGCGCAGCAACGCGTCAACGACGAACCACTTACTCAGAAGTGGGCGCCTAGCGAATGGGGAGCCGACGACAAGATCGGCGCACCCAACCGCACGACGCCAGAGCTGGTGTTGAAGGCCGTAGGTCTCGTCAAGAAAGGCAAGACCGCAACGCTTGGCAAGATCTATGCATCGGACGCACCCGCATTCGGTTCGCGCGGCTGGAAGCTCATCATTCCGGGGCGACCGACTGGCGGGCCTTTCGGTGATCAACAGCTCGTATACAACGATGACTACGTGTCCACCGAGCTTGGCCAGATCGGCACCCAGTTCGACGGACCTGGCCACATCGGCGTTATCACGTCGAAGGGCATGTACTACTACAACGGCCGCTTCCTGCACGACAAGGAGATGAGCGCAACCGGATTGGGTCCGCTTGGGGTCGAGCACGTCGCGCAGAAGGGCTTTGTGTGCCGCGGCGTGCTACTCGACGCAGTGGCGCTACGTGGCGGCGTACTTCCGGTACCAAAGGAAAACAGTGCCAACGATCCGGGAATCGTGACGGCCAAGGACGTGCAGACGATGGTCCAACGGCAGGGCATTGCTCCCATCGGAACCGGCGACTGCGTGTTCCTGCACACAGGCCACGGCGACCTCTGGCATCCAAAGGATTGGGACAAGTTCGATGCTGCCGAGAAAGCCAAACGCGTCGCCGCGTTCAACGCCGGCGGGCCTGGCTTCGGCATCTCTGCCTGTGAGTATCTGGCCGAGCGCAAGGTGATTCTCACCGGTGCCGACACGTGGGCGACCGAGGCAGTCGGCAAGGGATTCGGGGGCGAAGGTGCCCAACCGTTCGAGTGCCATGCGAAGCTGCAAACCAAGCGTGGCATCTGGAACCTCGAAAACTTGGATTTGTCGCAGCTCGTTGCCGACAAGGCGTACGAATTCCTGTTCGTGTGGTCGCCGCTGAAGATGAAAGGCGCGACAGGCTCGCCGGGAAATCCGATGGCTCTGTACTAGCGGCTGTACGCTGTGGCACATGCGGGTTGCTCAATGGTGGCTCCCCGAGCGATGCGTGGGTCAGGCATCGGTCGGGCGTTCTACTGCTTCATGCTCGCCAAGCGAATCGTCGTCCTGCACGCGTTTATCAAGAAGTCCCAGAGACGCCGGATCCCGAGCTAAGACTGGCGCGCAAGCGCCTAAGGGAGTTGCAAAGTGGCTGAGCTGAAGTACAAGCCCGTTCCGCACGACCACAAGGCATTCATGGAGCGTGCGCGCGTCCGCAAGGGTTTTGCTCGGGCAGAAGGCAACCTGACGCCCAACCCGTCGTTGCAGCGGACGGCTTCGGTCGCCGCTGAACTCCAACGCTGGCTCGGCATGCTCGCGGAGGCCAGATCAGGCTTCAAGAGTCAACGACTGCTCGTGCGGTCGGGGGTGTTCCTAATCGCTTTCGAGTGCGGCGGCGCCCTAAGGCTTCTTGACCGATACCGCAGGCATAAGGCAGCTACCAGCGCAGCGCACGCCGGCGTGCGCGCGTGAGCAGACGCCTCTAGCGGCCCGGCCTCTACAGATACGGCGCGAATGCGATCCGAACCTCAGATCTATTGTCCGAAGTGCGAGTACCGTCCCGTGGCAGAAGACCGTTGGGAGTGCGTGCCGAGTTGCGGCACTTCGTGGCACACGTTTTGGACCGGCGGCGTCTGTCCGGGGTGTGGTCACAAGTGGCTGAAGACGCAGTGCCCCACTTGTGGGGAACTGTCTCTTCACAAGCAGTGGTATCACTATCCGGACGGGCAACCAGAAGCCGAAGACGCGCGGTCCCTCGAAAAAATGCGTACCTAACGAGCAAGCGTCCGCAGCCCGCATCACGTCTGACACCGCTTTCATAGTGACACCAGCGCCCACCTCTTGCCATGTTCGTTCTCATCATGGGCGTCACCGGATCCGGCAAGACCACCGTCGGCACGCTCCTGTCGGCGGCAATGAGTTGGCCGTTCTACGATGCTGATGATTTTCATTCCGCGGCCAACGTCCGCAAGATGGCTTCCGGCGTCCCTCTCACTGACCAAGATCGCGCGCCTTGGTTGAAGGAATTGCGCGAGCTCATCTCCCACCGCAACGAGCGAGGAGAAAACGGAGTGCTCGCCTGCTCGGCCCTCAAGGAAACCTATCGTCGGACTCTGTGTGCTGATGCCAATGTCGCCGTTGTCTACTTGAAGGCTCATCGCGATCTCGTTCGATCAAGGTTGGAGCGTCGAAGCGGTCACTACATGCCGCACGGCCTTATCGAAAGTCAGTTCCTTGATCTCGAGGAACCGCAAGATTGCATTGTCATCGATGGAGTTTGGCCTCCCGAGCAAATCGTTGGGTTCATCCGCTCTCAGATTGGGAGATAGTGCTAATTTCTTCGTAATTGGCGCGGCGCCATAGCAACTTCATCAATGGGAGAACTGTATGCCGAAGGGTTACTGGATCGTACGTGTCGACATCACCGATCAGGAGCAATACAAGAGTTACGTGGCGGCCAATGCCAAACCCTTGGCGAAGTACGGCGCGCGTTTTCTGGTACGCGCGGGTCGCTTCGAGAATGTTGAGGGCGCGAGTCGCACGCGCAATGCGGTGATCGAATTTCCTACATACGATGCCGCCGTCGAGTGCTGGCACTCGGCCGAATACCAGCAGGCAATGAAACTGCGGCAGCCTGTGTCCACCGCCGACCTCATCATCATCGAGGGCTACGAAGGTCCACAGCCGGCTTGACGCAACGAGCAGACGATGATCGCTCCCACGTGGTCGGTGCGGCGCCTGCAGGCACTCGATGCCATGCAGCTTGACCAGCTGGCGGACCTGTTGATCGATTGCGTCGAAGGCGGTGCGTCGGTGAGCTTCATGCAGCCGTTGACGCGCGAGCGCGCGCTGGCGTTCTGGCACCGCGTGGCGCAAGGCGTGGAGGCAGGCGAACGCGCGCTGCTGGTCGCGGAAGATGCACGCGGCGTATGCGGCACCGTGCAATTGCTGATCAGCCAACCCGAGAACCAACCGCACCGCGCCGATCTGGCGAAGATGCTGGTGCATCGACGCGCACGCCGCCAGGGACTGGGGGCGGCGCTAATGCGCGCCGCAGAAAACACGGCGCGCGAATGTGGCAAGACACTGCTTGTGCTCGACGCCGTCACGGACGGCGATGCCGCACGCCTGTACGAGCGCATAGGCTGGGAGCGTGTGGGCGTGATTCCCGACTACGCCCTTTTTCCGCAGGGCGGACTTTGCTCCACGACTTACTACTATCGCAACCTCGGCGCTTGACGTGCGCATCGCATGGGGAGACCGCCGACACACCGAGGCTGGTGCTTGTCGGCACACGCTCTGATGAAGCCAAGACGATGGTTCGTCGCCGTGTTCCTCGCGCTCATGTCCGGATGGGCACCGGCGGCGCTCGGCGCGAGCGATGCGCACATGGCGTTCATCGATTCG
>JBGSWX010000149.1:0-3019 GCA_041751695.1 Burkholderiaceae bacterium
TGCTCGGGCACTTGCAGCCCTTCGGCTCGCCACTCCTTGAGTGCGTTAAACAACGCCGGTATGTGATCGCCTGCGGCTTCGGCCAGCAGAAAAATCGGCACGATCACCGTCACCAGAATAATGAGCAGCATCACCGACGCACTCCACGTCGACTTGCCGCGCAGCCTGCCGCGCAAACGCTCGTACGCGGGCCAGGTGGCGATCGCAAGCACGCCGGCGACCAGCAGCGCACTCAGAAACGGCTGCAGCACCAGATAGATCCCGATGACGACCAGCGCGGCGCCGGCCAGGCGGAAGATCAGATCGAAGCGGCCCTGCAATGAAGAGCGCTCACCGCGGGTTGCGGGTGCTGGCGTCCGATTCGGGTTCATCATCGTCGAGGTCAGGTGTCCATGGCGTGGCCTCTCCGACAGGAATCGAACCTGTATCTAGCGCTTAGGAGGCACTTGTTCTATCCATTGAACTACGGAGAGCGGCGGGCAGTATAACGAGCGCCTCACGTAGACTTCGCGCGCTTTTAATCGCGAGAACTTAGCGAGAACTCGACTCAATGCAGGGCAATCAACGCTCGTCGCGGCGCGGTGCGGACTATCGCGAAGAATCAATCCGCGTACTGAAGGGGCTCGAGCCGGTCAGGCAGCGCCCCGGCATGTACACGCGCACCGAGAGCCCGCTGCACATCGTGCAGGAGGTGATCGATAACGCATCCGACGAAATTCTCGCGGGCTTCGGGACTCGCATCGATGTGACGCTGCACAAGGACGGCTCGGTCAGCGTCGAAGACGACGGGCGCGGCATTCCGGTGGGTTTGCATCCCGAGGAAAAGGAGCCGGTGGTCGAAATCGTTTTCACGCGCCTGCACGCGGGCGGCAAGTTCGACAAGCGAGCCGGCGGCGCGTATTCGTTTTCAGGCGGACTGCACGGCGTGGGCGTCTCGGTGACCAACGCGCTGTCGGCACGTCTCGAGGTCAAGGTGTGGCGCGACGGCAAGGTTCACACGATTGCGTTTGCCGACGGCGACGTGATCGAGCGGTTGAAATCCGCGTCTGCAAAGGGCGCGAACAAACCGAGCGGCACGCGCGTCAGGGCGTGGCCCAATGCGAAATACTTCGACACCGCGCAAATTCCGGTGGAGGAGCTCGAGCGCCTGTTGCGCAGCAAGGCCGTGCTGCTGCCCGGCACCGAGATCACGCTGACGACCGAGAAGCGTGCGGGCTCCGCCGCGGCGTTGTCCGAACAAACACAGCGCTGGCGCTACTCGGGGGGTTTGCGCGAATATCTGTTGAGCTCGCTGGCGGACGATCCGTTGTTGCCGCCTTTCGAGTCGAGCGGCTTTGCCGCCGCCGACGATGCAACCTTCGCCGAGGGAGAGGGTGCAAGCTGGGTCATCGTGTGGACCGAAGACGGCGCGGTGACGCGCGAGTCCTACGTGAACCTGATTCCAACCTCGGCCGGCGGCACGCACGAAGCGGGATTGCGCGAAGGACTGTTCGGTGCGCTGCGCGCGTTCATCGATGCGCACCAGTTGCTGCCGAAGGGCGTCAAGCTGCTGCCCGAAGATGTTTTTGCGCGCGCGAGCTTCGTGCTCTCGGCCAAGGTGCTCGACCCGCAGTTTCAGGGGCAGGTTAAGGAGCGGCTGTTGAGCCGCGATGCACTGCGGCTGGTGTCATTCTTCGTTCGGCCGCAGCTCGAGTTCTGGCTCAATCACAATCCGAACGACGGCCGCCGGCTGGCTGAGCTTGTCGTATCGCAAGCGCAGGCGCGCGCGCGCGCCGGGCAACGCGTCGAGAAGAAGAAAGGCTCGGCGGTCGCCGTGCTTCCCGGCAAGCTGACCGATTGCGAATCCACCGAGCTTGCGCGCAACGAGTTGTTCCTGGTCGAAGGCGACTCGGCCGGCGGTTCGGCCAAGATGGGGCGCGACAAGGAGTTCCAGGCAATCCTGCCGCTGCGCGGCAAAGTGCTCAATACATGGGAAGTCGAGCGCGACCGTCTGTTCGGCAACGCCGAGGTGCACGACATGGCGGTGGCGATCGGCGTCGATCCGCACGGGCCGAATGACGAAGTCAACCTCGATGGCCTGCGCTACGGCAAGGTATGCGTGCTGGCCGACGCCGATGTCGACGGCTCGCATATCCAGGTGCTGCTGCTGACGTTGTTCTTTCGCCACTTTCCGCAGCTCGTGCATCGCGGCCACATCTACGTCGCACGGCCGCCGCTGTACCGCGTCGACGTGCCGGCGCTCGGCAAGCGGCCCGTGCGGCGTCTGTACTGCCTGGACGAGGCCGAGCTCGACGCGACCCTGGAAAAGCTGATCGACGAGAAAGTAAAGGAGGGCAGCTGGAGTATCTCGCGCTTCAAAGGGCTGGGTGAGATGAGTCCCGAGCAGCTGTGGGAAACGACGATGAATCCGGATACGCGGCGCCTGCTGCAAGTGGGGCTGGGCGACGTGGCCGCCGCTGAAACTGCAGCGACGATGACGATGCTGATGGGCCGCGCCGAGAGCCAGGCGCGCAGAGCGTGGCTGGAGGAGCACGGCAACGAGATTGAAGCCGATGTGTAGCGAAGCGCTGCGGGCGGGCCGGTTTCCCCGCCCAGACGCGGGCTTGTGCCCAACGTCCTTATAGGCATACTCCGGCGCTCGATCGCTGTTGAAAGGGGCCTGATGTCGGGGCCGTCCGCCGTCATTTCCGCCAACACCATCTCGCGTTTTGGGCAAACGGTTGCGACTGCCGTGCGGTCGCGCTGGTTCTCTGTATTCATCGGCGCGCTGGCCCTTGCGTTCGTCGCCACGTTGGCCGCAGCGGCGCTATTGGCGAACTCGGCGCTGCCTGCGAGCACGATATCGCTCGCGCGTACGACCCTTGGCGCCGCACTGCTCATCGCGCTGGTGTTGGGTGTCATCGGTAGCCGAATCCGCATCGGTCAGATGGAGTCGCGCGCGGCCGCATGGGAACGGTCGATCGAATCGATGAACGTCGGCATCGCGCTGTATGACCGCGAAGACCGGCTCCTCAACTGC
>JBGSWX010000150.1:0-3507 GCA_041751695.1 Burkholderiaceae bacterium
CGATCTCGGCGCTGGTCGACATCTCTAACTACGCGATGCTCGAGCTCGGGCGCCCGACACACGTGTTCGATCTGGATAAGGTGCGCGGTGGCTTGACGGTGCGCTGGGGCCGCGCCGGTGAGCGCGTCGAGCTGTTGAATGGCCAGACGGTCGACGTCGATTCGAGCGTCGGTGTGATCGCCGACAAATCGGGCGTCGAAGCACTGGCCGGGATCATGGGCGGCGCCGCGACAGCCGTCTCGCTCGACACGCGCAACGTGTACCTGGAGGCGGCGTTCTGGTGGCCGGATTCGATCCGCGGCCGCGCACGCCGCTACAACTTTTCGACCGACGCTTCGCATCGGTTTGAGCGCGGCGTCGACTTCGCTACCAACGCCGACCATATCGAATACATCACGCGCCTCATCATCGACACCTGCGGCGGCCAGGCCGGGCCGATCGACGATCAGGTTGTCGCGCTTCCGCAGCGCGATTCGATCACGATGCGTGTTGACCGTTGCCGCCGCGTGCTCGGAATGGAGATCGGCGCCGATACGATCGCCGCCGCGTTTGCCCGGCTTGGATTGCAGTCCGAGCGAAAAGAAGACACGTTCGTCGTCACTCCGCCCACCTTCCGCTTCGACCTTGCAATCGAAGAGGATTTAATCGGCGAAGTCGCGCGCCTTGTGGGCTACGACCAAATTCCGGCGCACCCTCCGCGCGCTCCGGCGATCATGCGCGCGGAACCCGAAGAGCGGCGCAGTGCCCACGACGTGCGCCGCATTCTGTGCGCGGCCGGCTATTCGGAGCTGATGAGCTACTCGTTCGTCGACGCCGCATCCGAGCGCGACTTTGCGGCCAATGACGATCCGATTTCCGTGCTCAATCCGATCGCCAGCCAGATGTCGGTGATGCGCAGCACGCTGCTCGGCGGTCTGGTCAATGCCTTGGCGCACAACCTGAATCGCAAGGCCGCACGCGTGCGCGTATTCGAGATCGGCCGCGTCTATCGGCGTGATCCACAAGTGCAGGCAGCGCCGCTGCAGGTCGCCGGGGTCGATCAGCCCGTCCGTGTCGCCGGCCTCGCCTATGGTCCGAACGATGACGAGCAGTGGGGCACCGCCACCCGCGACGCCGACTTTTTCGACGTCAAAGGCGATCTCGAGCGGCTGCTGGGCAACGCGCGGTTTGTGGCCGGGCAGCATCCGGCGCTTCATCCCGGACGCAGCGCAGTGATCGAGATCGACGGCGCGCGCGTTGGCACCATCGGCCAGCTGCATCCTCGCCTTCAGCAGCGCTACGAGTTGCCGAAGGCGCCGATTGTTTTCGAGCTCGACCTAGCGCCGTTGCTGACGCGAGCGCTCCCGCGCAACGCCGAGCTGTCCAGGTACCAGCCGGTCCAGCGCGACATATCGCTGACGGTCGGTGACTCGGTCGCGGTGCAGGACCTGATCAACGCAGTCAACGCACTGTCGCGTACCGACGACCGTCTGTCGGCGCTTCGCGAGTTCCGCCTGTTCGACGTGTATCGTGCGCCGCCAAATTCAAGCAAAGTCGCGGAAGCGAGTGCTAACGTGTTGTTAAATAAAGAGAAAAGCCTTGCGTTTCGGATGGTTCTGCAAGATACTGCAAGGGCTGTGAGCGACGCCGAAGCTGACGCCGCACTTAAAGCGATCCTTGAGGTTCTCGAGCAACGATTTGGAGCACGCCTGCGTCAGTGAGCGAGCATGCGAGATAACCCGCCTGACTCTTATATGCCAACTGCCGACTTCAAGTTCCCCGATCTGCCGCGGGCCGGCGGCGCGATGCAAGCGGCCGACCGCAATGGTCGGACGATGACCAAGGCGGAGCTGGCCGAGGCGCTGTTTGATCGGCTCGGCCTGAACAAGCGCGAGGCGAAAGACATGGTCGATGGGTTCTTCGACGAGATCCGGCAAGCGCTCGAGCGCGGTGAATCGGTCAAGCTCTCCGGGTTCGGCAACTTCCAGCTGCGTGACAAGCCGCAGCGTCCCGGTCGCAACCCGAAAACAGGTGAGGAGATCGCGATAACTGCCCGCCGCGTGGTCACTTTTCACGCAAGCCAGAAGTTGAAAGCCGCGGTCGCCAGTGCGACCGACGTGCATTGATTGCACCCAACGTCGCGCTACTTTCTGCGCCGACACTCCGCGCTTGATCCATGCAGCGCCACGAAGCTCCGATCCAGCTCCCGTCGATTCCCGCCAAGCGCTATTTCACAATCGGTGAAGTGAGCGACTTGTGCGGCGTCAAGCCGCATGTGTTGCGCTACTGGGAACAGGAATTCACGCAGCTGCGGCCGGTCAAGCGGCGCGGCAACCGACGTTACTACCAGCATCACGAGGTTCTGCTGATTCGTAGAATTCGCGAGCTGCTGTACGAACAGGGTTTCACCATCAGCGGCGCGCGCAATCGCCTCGACGATCACGAGCCTGCCCCCGGCCGCAGTGCAGTGCGCTCCCGCTCGACCGCGGCGAATGATGCCGCTGCCGTCAACGGCGACGGTGCACGCACGAATGTGCTCGACATCGCGGCGCTGCATGCAGAGCTGACCGCAATTCGCAAGCTTCTGCGGCGCTAGCTACCGCATATACTGCGCGGCGTCGGGGCGTAGCGCAGCCTGGTAGCGCACTTGCCTGGGGGGCAAGGGGTCGCGAGTTCGAATCTCGCCGCCCCGACCAATGAAATCCGGCGTGAGAGACTAGCCGGTGCTTTCTTGAAATGCGCATTCTTGTTTCCAACGACGACGGCTATCTGGCGCCAGGTCTGACGGCATTGGCCGACGCAATGCGGCCGCTCGGCGAAGTTACCGTTGTCGCGCCCGAGCAGAACAGCAGCGGTGCCAGCAACTCGCTGACGCTGCACCGGCCGCTGACGATCAGCCAGGCTGAAAATGGATTCACGTTCATCAACGGCACGCCGAGCGACTGCGTGCATATTGCGTTGACCGGGTTGCTCGATCAGATGCCCGATCTCATCGTGTCTGGCATCAACAACGGTCAGAACATGGGCGACGACACGATCTACTCGGGTACGGTCGCCGCCGCGATGGAAGGCTATCTGTTCGGCGTGCCGGCGATTGCGTTTTCGTTGCTCGATCGCGGCTTCGAACATCTCGACGTGGCGGCGGACATTGCGCGTGAAGTGGTTCAGCGCTACATCGACAATCCGATTGCGCAACCCTTCCTGCTGAATGTCAACGTGCCGAGCCTGCCGCGCGATCAGATCAGAGGCATCGTCGGCACGCGCCTGGGCAAACGGCATCCGTCGGAGCCTGTGGTTCGCATGATGAATCCGCGCGGCGAGCCCATTTACTGGATCGGCGCAGCCGGCGCTGCGCGCGAGGGCGGGCCGGGCACCGATTTTCATGCGACCGCGGCGGGCTATGTGTCGGTGACACCGCTGCAGATCGACCTGACGCACAACGATCAACTGAAGAGCGTCAGCGAATGGCTCGGCGCCGGAGCCGGACGATGAGCGGCTCGCGCGTGCACACCGGGGCGGGCGATCCGC
>JBGSWX010000151.1:0-3047 GCA_041751695.1 Burkholderiaceae bacterium
GAATTCGAGATGGAGGTGGTGCGCGACAAGGCGGATAACTGCATCATCGTGTGCTCGATCGAAAACCTCGATCCGATGGGCGTGCACACCGGAGACTCGATCACCGTTGCGCCGGCGCAGACATTGACCGACAAGGAGTACCAATTGATGCGTGACGCATCGATTGCGATCCTGCGCGAAGTCGGCGTCGATACTGGCGGCTCCAACGTGCAGTTTGCGATCGATCCGAAAAACGGCCGGATGATCGTGATCGAGATGAACCCGCGCGTGTCGCGCTCGTCGGCGCTGGCGTCCAAGGCGACCGGCTTTCCGATTGCGAAGATTGCGGCCAAGCTTGCGGTCGGGTACACGCTCGATGAATTGCGCAACGAGATTACGGGCGGTGCCACGCCGGCATCGTTCGAACCGACGATCGACTACGTCGTCACGAAGATTCCCCGCTTTGCGTTCGAGAAGTTTGCGCAGGCCGACAATCATTTGACCACGCAGATGAAATCGGTCGGCGAGGTGATGGCGATCGGCCGCACGTTTCAGGAGTCGTTTCAGAAGGCGCTGCGCGGCCTCGAGGTCGGCTCCGACGGGCTCGACGAGCATTCGAGCGACCGTGACGAGATCGTCGAAGAGATCGGCGAGCCCGGGCCCGATCGAATATGGTTCGTTGCCGATGCTTTCCGGATCGGCATGACGCTCGACGATGTGTACGAGGAAACCGCGATCGACCCGTGGTTTCTGGCGCAGATCGAAGAGCTGGTGCAGATCGAAGGTCGGCTGCAGGGTCAAACGCTGGCCGAACTGACGGCGGATGAATTGCGGTATCTGAAGCGCAAGGGATTTTCGGATCGGCGCCTTGCGAAGCTGACGGCCGCTGCGCCGTCAGACGTGCGCGCCGCGCGCGTGCGGCACGGCGTGCGGCCGGTTTATAAGCGAGTCGATACGTGCGCGGCCGAATTTGCGACCACCACTGCGTATATGTATTCGACCTACGAGGACGAGTGCGAGGCCGACCCGACCGATCGCAAAAAAGTGATCGTGTTGGGCGGTGGCCCCAACCGCATCGGCCAGGGCATCGAGTTCGACTACTGCTGCGTGCACGCCGCGTTTGCACTGCGCGACCATGGATTCGAAACGATCATGGTCAACTGCAATCCGGAAACCGTGTCGACCGACTACGACACGTCCGATCGCCTCTACTTCGAGCCGCTGACCCTGGAAGACGTGCTCGAGATCGTCGACAAGGAAAAGCCGCTCGGGGTGATCGTGCAGTACGGGGGCCAAACGCCGCTGAAGCTGGCGCGCGATCTCGAAGCCAACGGCGTTCCGATCATCGGCACCTCGCCCGATTCGATCGACATCGCCGAAGACCGCGAGCGTTTTCGAAAGCTGCTGCAGCAGCTGGGATTGAAGCAGCCGCCCAATCGCACCGCGCGCACCGAAGAAGATGCGCTGGTGCTCGCCGCGGAGATCGGATTTCCACTGGTGGTGCGCCCCAGCTACGTGCTCGGTGGGCGCGCGATGGAAATCGTGCACGACGGCCGCGATCTCGAGCGCTACATGCGCGAAGCGGTCAAGGTCAGCCACGATTCGCCGGTGCTGCTCGACCGCTTTCTGGACGACGCGATCGAGGTCGACGTCGACTGCATCGCCGACGGCGAGCGGGTGCTGATCGGCGGCGTGATGGAGCACATCGAGCAGGCCGGCGTGCACTCGGGTGACTCGGCGTGCTCGCTGCCCCCGTATTCGCTGTCGCAGGCGACGATCGATGAGCTGAAGCAGCAGACGGCACAAATGGCGCGGGCACTGAACGTGATCGGGCTGATGAATGTGCAGTTTGCGATCCAGACGCAAGGCGGAGAAAGCGTCGTGTACGTGCTCGAAGTCAATCCGCGCGCGTCGCGCACAGTGCCGTTCGTCTCGAAGGCAACCGGTAAGCAACTGGCCAAGATCGCTGCGCTGGTGATGGTCGGCATCACGCTCGAGCAGCAGGGCGAGGTTCACGAGATCGTTCCGCCGTACTACTCGATCAAGGAATCGGTCTTCCCCTTTGCAAAGTTTCCGGGCGTCGATCCACTGTTGGGGCCGGAGATGCGCTCGACCGGCGAAGTGATGGGCGTGGGCGAAACGTTCGGAGAAGCGCTCTTCAAGTCCCAGCTGGGTGCGGGCTCGACGTTGCCCGAAAGCGGCACCGTGTTTCTGAGCGTGATGGATCATGACAAACCTAAGGCGGTCGCCGTAGCGCGGCTGTTGCATGACAAGGGCTATCAACTGGTCGCCACGCGCGGCACCGCACAGGCGATCGGTGCTGCCGGTATCCCGGTCACCACGGTCAACAAGGTGAAAGACGGACGGCCGCACGTGGTCGATCTTCTGAAAAACGGCGACATTCATCTCGTCATCACAACGGTGAGCGAGGTGCGAGGCCAGATCGCGGACTCGCGCTCGATCCGAACCACCGCGCTCGCACAGCGCGTGACTTATTACACGACGATGGCGGGTGGACGTGCGGCGATCGAAGGGCTGCAGCAATTCGAGCGACTGAAGGTCTACGACCTGCAGTCGCTGCATCGCCGCTTGCACTAATATCGCTCCTCAATGCGCCCCGGCCTTCGCCGGGGCTTTGCTTTTTGGTGACACCCCATGCGAGCAATCCCCATCACGGCGCGCGGCGCCGAGAAACTCAGAGCGGAGCTGCAGAGGCTGCGCGGCGTCGATCGCCCGACGATCATTCAAGCGATAAGAGATGCGCGTGAAAAAGGCGACCTGACCGAGAACGCCGAGTACGACGCTGCTCGCGAGCGCCAGGGGTTCATCGAAGGCCGCATTCAGGAGCTCGAGGGCAAGGTCTCCGCGTTTCAGATCATCGATCCGGCGACCGTCGATGCCGCGGGCCGTGTGGTCTTCGGCGCCACCGTCGAGCTGGAAGACCAGGATTCAGGCGAGATGGTCAAGTATCAAATCGTCGGCGACGACGAGGCCGACATCAAAGCCGGCTGGGTTTCGGTGTCGAGCCCGATCGCGCGCGCGTTGATCGGCAAGAGCGAAGGTGACAT
>JBGSWX010000152.1:0-8055 GCA_041751695.1 Burkholderiaceae bacterium
CCACTCGCTGATGAGCGCGCATTGCACATCCGAAACCGCTGCCGCCGACTACTGGGGCGGCGAGTCCTGGCTGCAGGTCAACAACGTATACACCTACAACCCCGTCTACTCGGCCGCACTCGCCCAGTACGCGCGCGCCGATCAGATGCCGTTCTTCCTGCTCGAAAGCGCTTACGAAAACGAGTCAGCCAACGAGCAGCGCGCGCGCACGCAGGCTTACCACGCACTGCTCTCCGGTGCCGCCGGACAGGTGTTCGGCAACAACCCGATCTGGCACTTCAGCGGCCCCGGCCTGTTTGCAACCTCGATAACTTGGCAGCAGGCACTGAACAGCAGAGGCTCGCAGAGCATGACCCACGTGCGTTCGCTGTTCGCAGCTCGCTCCTGGTGGACGCTGGAACCCGACACGGCCAACACCACCCTGACCGCCGGCTTGAGCAGCGGCCAGGACAACGCCGTGGCCGCCCGCGCCAGCGATCGCTCCTTCGCCATCGCCTACCTGCCCAGCGTGCGCACAGTCACCGTTGACTTGGGCCAGTTGGCCGGCCCCAAGGTCAACGCCCACTGGTACGACCCGGCCAACGGCTCCTACGCCACCATCACCGGCTCGCCATTCCTCGCCTCCGGCTCACAAACCTTCCGCCCCGCTTCTAACAACTCCGCTAACTTCGGCGACTGGGCGTTGGTGCTGGAGTCGGCGCAGTAGTCTCCGCAGGTGATAGAAGATGTTGGCGTATGTCGCACGAGTCTCTCGAACACTGAGGAGCCGATGTGAACCGTGCTGCCAGTGGCATTGTGCGCGGGATCCCTGATTCAGACAACGAGCTTGCGCGCATGGAAGGCCTCGGCCAGGCCATCCGGCGCGTTGCATTCGACGCCGCGCAAGCGCATCAGTGCAAAAAAAGTCTCGCGCGAAAACCAGCGCTTTGCTCTTTGCGTCGAGTACGACTTCAGTAAGTGACGAATCTTCCGCTCAGCGACTGCCTGCGAAACCGAGATATACAGATTGGGCTCTCCAGACAAACCGTCGTACTTAGGGATCTCGTATTCCAGAATCACGTGGTCCCGGAATGTGCTCCAGGTCAGCTCTGACGTAACACGGTGATCCTGGTGGCGATCGTGCAGGTCGTGGGTGAAGATGAGATCGGGGTCCCCGCCCGCTTTCAGCGACTCGATGCACTCTTTGGCCTGCGCCCACTGCGCCGGCAAATAGCCGTCGCGGAACGTTTCGATATTTAGCGTGCGTGTGCGCGCTTTCTTCAGGAACGCAGCAGCGCTCAAGCGAGCTTCAGCGGCGCGCTGGGTGGTCGAACACAGGATCAGCCACGTGACGTCAAGCGGGCGTTCGCCAGTCAGTCGCAAGAGCGTCGCCCCGCAACCGATTTCGATGTCGTCGCAATGGGCGCCGATGCACAGCACCCGCAGCGCCTTCTTGCTTCCCAGCACAAAAGGAAGCCCGATCATTCGACCTCCCCGACCCTCATTGAGTCGGCGAGTTCCAGACCGCCCACGGGCAATCGCCCTGCGCCGCCATGCGATCGAAGGCGATCTTGTCCTTGGAGGTCTCCATTGACTGCCAGAAGCCGCGGTAACGAAACGCTGCGAGCCGGCGCTGTTCGATCAGCCGCGTGAACGGTTGCTCGACGAGTTCCTCGCCCTCATTGATGTAATCGAATATCTCCTTGCGGAAAGCGAAGAACCCGCCATTGATCAGGTAATCGCCGTTGCCCGCCGCTCCGATGCTGGTGACGTAGCCATCTTTGCTTGAATGAATGGTGTGAAACGTCTGCCACGAACGGACCGCGGCAAAACTCGCAATCGCGCTTTTCAGCTCGAAATCGGCGAGCAGCTCGGGCAGCGGTAGGTCGGACAGTCCGTCCGAATAGTTGGCCAGGAACACCGGCTCATCGTCGAGATAGCGGCGCACGGTTAGCAATCGTTGCCCGATGCTTGCGTGCAGACCGGTCTCCGCGAAGGTGATACGCCAGTCCTCGATGTCGCTGGAATGAAGCTCGATGTGCCGCCCGCCTTCACTCAGCGTAAAGTCGTTCGACATGCATTCGTTGTACTTCAGGAAGAATTCTCGAATCAGGTCGCCGCGATAGCCCAGGCAGAGAATGAAATCCTTGTGGCCGTAGTGCGCGTAGTAGCGCATCAGGTGCCAAAGAATAGGTCGATAGCCGACGTTGACCAGCGGCTTCGGAATGGCATCGGAATACTCGCGCAACCGCGTGCCCAACCCTCCGCAGAATAAAACGACCTTCATTGTCCACCCATGAACGCTTACGGCCGTTGCTCGATGACGAGACACGGCGGATATGGCGTCGCGAAACCCTGAAGAAAAGCGTATCGAAGCCGACGGCCTGTCGGTATCGGCGCGTAATCGTAGTTGTATCGCTTATATATGCCGCGGAATGACACGAAAAGAGCCGAATTCTCGTCCCACCGAGCGCGTGCTTCCGGGACCGCGGCGATGGTCGACGACCGCCGGCGCGCAGCCAGCACCCTCAGCGGTTCACGCACCTACGACGGTAGCCGTGCTCTATGATGGCCGACACTCTGCTATCAGTGTAACGCGCTGGCTTGAGCGTCAGTACGCGGCGAACATTCTGTAGACACCCTTGCAATGAGCCACGAATCACTTTTGCGCAACGAGACGATCCATCCTTCGTCGAACCGGGCTTTCGGCTTCGTGTTCGCGACGGTATTCGCCCTGATCGGCGCGCTGCCGCTTCTTTCGGGCGACAGCGTGCGTGCCTGGAGTCTGACTATCGCGGCGGCATTTCTGGCGGCTGCCCTCGCGTTGCCGTCGGTGCTCACCGGGCTTAACCGGGTCTGGCTTCGTTTTGGATTGCTTCTGCACCGCATCGTCAGTCCCGTGGTGCTCGGCATCATGTTCTTCCTGGTTGTCACGCCCACGGGCCTCTTGATGCGACTGCTCGGCAAGGACCCCTTGCGGCTGCGTTACGAGGACACTGCGTCGACCTACTGGATTGACCGCACTCCCCCCGGGCCGCCGCCCGAAAGTTTTGATCGTCAGTTCTAGGAGTTACAAATGAGCCTCGTAAAAGAGCTTTGGCTGTTCATGCGCGTGCGCAAGAAATATTGGCTGCTGCCGATCCTCGTCGTCATGTTCCTGCTCGGCGGCCTGCTCTTGCTCGCAAAAGGCTCTGCGGTCGCGCCGTTCATCTACACGCTGTTCTAGTCCGGCTCGATGCAAGTTCTTGGCATCTCCGCCTTCTACCATGACAGTGCGGTCGCGCTGATTCGCGACGGCAGTATCGTTGCGGCAGCACAGGAAGAGCGCTTTACCCGGCGCAAACACGACGCGGGTTTCCCCGCTCACGCACTCGACTATTGCCTGCGCGAAGGCGGCGCGACGCTTGACGATATCGACTATGTCGCGTTTTACGACAAGCCGTTGTTGAAGTTCGAGCGGCTGCTCGAGACGTACCTCGCATTCGCCCCGCGCGGCTTCAAGTCTTTCAGTATGGCGATTCCACTGTGGCTGCAAGAGAAGCTGTTCCTGAAGAACCTGTTGACCAAGGAACTCCAGAAGAGAGGTTCGCGCGAGGACGTCGAGAGCCGGGTTCTTTTTTCCGAACACCACCTCAGTCATGCCGCGAGCGCTTTCTATCCATCGCCGTTCGACGAAGCGGCAGTCCTGACGATGGACGGCGTCGGGGAGTGGGCGACAACCTCGCTCGCCTACGGAAAAGCGAATTCGCTGGAAGTTCGGCGAGAAATTCACTTTCCGCACTCGCTAGGCCTTTTGTACGCGGCGTTTACCTACTACACCGGTTTCAAGGTCAACTCCGGCGAGTACAAAGTGATGGGTCTCGCTCCCTATGGAGAGCCGAAGTACGCCGCGCTGATCTTCGAGCACCTGATCGATCTGAAGCCCGACGGCAGCTTCCGGCTGAATCTCGATTATTTCGACTACTGCACCGGGCTGACGATGACCAACGCCCGGTTCGACGAGCTTTTCGGCGGTCCGCCGCGCAAGGCCGAAGCGCAGCTAACGCAGCGCGAGATGGATCTGGCCGCGTCGATTCAGGCGGCGACCGAAGAAGTGGTGCTGCGGCTGACGCGCTCGATCGCCGACGAGACGGGCGTGCGCAATCTCTGCCTCGCCGGTGGCGTTGCGCTTAACTGCGTGGCAAACGGCAAGGTATTGCGTGACGGTCGCTACACCGGTCTATGGATCCAGCCCGCGGCGGGCGACGCTGGCGGCGCTCTTGGTGCGGCGCTGATCGCTTACCACGAGTACAAGGCGCAGCCCCGGCCAGCATTGAACGGCGGGGGCGACAGAATGAACGGCTCGTACCTGGGCCCGGCATTTTCGCAGAGTGAATGTGAGTCGAGGCTGCGGGCGGCGGGCGCAAAGTTCACGGTCCTTGACGAAGAAGAGATCGTCGATGCCTGCGCGAATGCGCTGGCCGAAGACAAAGCGGTTGGATGGTTTCAGGGCAGAATGGAGTTCGGCCCGCGCGCTCTTGGCGGCCGCTCGATCCTTGGCGACGCGCGTTCGCCGAAGATGCAGTCGGTCTTGAACCTCAAGGTGAAGTACCGCGAGTCGTTCCGGCCGTTCGCTCCGTCGGTTCTCAGAGAGCGCGTCGCCGACTGGTTCGAGATCGACCATGACAGCCCCTATATGCTGCTCGTCGCCGACGTGGTGGAGCGCCGGCGTAAAGAGATGACGACTGAGCAGAAGGCGATGTTCGGCATACAGAAACTGAACGTTCCTCGATCGGACATACCGGCCGTGACACACGTCGACTACTCGGCGCGGATTCAGACCGTGCACCAGGACACCAATCCCCGATACCACGCGCTGCTCAGTTCATTTGAGCGGCTGACCGGTTGTCCGGTGATCGTCAACACGAGCTTCAATGTGCGCGGCGAACCGATTGTCTGCACACCCGAGGATGCATTCCGCTGTTTCATGGGCACCGAAATCGAGGTGCTCGCAGTCGGCAATTGCTATTTGCGCAAGGAAGCGCAGGACCAGGGCTTACGGAAAAATTACGAACAAGCGTTCGAGCTGGATTGAAACGCGAGCAGAGGGGAGTAGGCGGCATGAAGGTCGTAATTCTGGCGGGGGGCTTCGGCACGCGCATCGCTGAAGAAAGTGCCGTGCGTCCGAAGCCGATGGTCGAGATCGGCGACAAGCCGATTCTCTGGCACATCATGAAGATCTATTCCACCTACGGGCTGAACGACTTCATCATCTGCTGCGGATACAAGGGATACATCATCAAGGAGTGGTTCGCCCGCTACGAGCTCAACCACGCCGATGTGACGTTCGATTTCCGCAATGGCAGCACGGTCATGCACAAGAACGACATCGAGCCGTGGACGGTGACGCTGGTCGATACCGGCGAGGCAACGATGTCGGGCGGACGCATCAAGCGCATCGCCAAGTACGTTGGGGACGAGCCTTTTTGCTGCACGTACGGCGACGGTGTGAGCAACCTCGATATCGGCAAGCTGATCGCCTTCCACAAGGGGCAGGGAACAATCGCTACGCTGACTGCCGTGCAACCGCCGGGACGCTTCGGCGTTTTCGCGCTCGGCGAAGAGCAGGTTCACATCGGCAACTTCCGCGAGAAACCTCGTGGCGACGGTGCGTGGGCGAACGCCGGTTTTTTTGTGCTTGAGCCTAGCGTGTTCGATTACATCGAGGGTGACGAGACATCGTTCGAGCAACAACCGCTTGCGCATTTGGCAGAGAACGGTCAGCTGTCCGCGTTTCGGCACGAAGGCTTCTGGCAGCCGATGGATACGCTGCGCGACAAACTCATGCTTGAAGGCCTATGGAGCAGCGGAAACGTTCCGTGGAAAGTGTGGACGTAGCGCGCGGTGCAGCGACTCTCACGCGCACGCGGCGCAAGCATGAATTTTTCTCTTACGCTCCTGCCCGGCGTCTTCGTGATCGAAGCCGAGCTGCGCGAAGATGAGCGCGGCTTCTTCGCGCGGACGTGGTGCGCAAGCGAAGCAGCGGACCACGGCATTCACGTCACGTGGGTGCAATTCAACATTTCGAATACAAAGCATCGGGGCACGCTGCGCGGCATGCACTACCAGCACGCGCCGCACGCCGAGGGTAAGTTGATCCGTGTGACACGGGGGGCGATACACGACGTGGTCATTGACGTGCGTCCGGACTCGGCTACCTACAAGCAGCACGTTGCCGTCCAGCTCACTGCGCAGAACCGGCTCGCGCTCTACATTCCTCCGGCCGCTATGGCGCACGGGTTCCTCACTCTAAGCGACGACACCGAAGTGACCTATCAGATGTCGGCGCCGTACGTGCCGACGTCGGCTGTGGGGGTCCGATGGGATGATCCGGCCTTCGGCATCCATTGGCCCGAGCCTGTTCATGCGATTTCCGAGCGGGACGCGCGCTACCCGAACTTCGGCCAGACGCCGTGAGCGCCGAAACCGACGTGAAACCCGATCAGGGCAGCCTTGGCCAGGCGATGCACCGCCTGGTGACGGAGCTGTATCCGATCTGCCGAAGCATTACGGGCAACGGATTGCGCGAAACGTTGCGCATCGTGTCGCGCACGATCCCGCTGCAATTGCACGAAGTGCCGTCGGGCACACGCGTCCTCGATTGGACCGTGCCGAAGGAATGGAACATTCGCGACGCGTGGGTGAAGAACTCGGGCGGCGAGCGCGTCGTCGATTTTCAGGCGCACAACCTGCACGTAATGAACTACAGCGTGCCGGTACGCGCCAAAATGTCGCTGGGTGAACTGAAGCCGCACCTTTATAGCCTGCCTGAGCACCCTGACTGGATACCGTACAGGACGTCCTACTACAAGGAAGATTGGGCATTCGGTCTCAGCCACAACCAACTGTTGGCTCTAGAAGAAGACAGTTATGACGTCTGCATCGACGCTTCGCTCGCTGACGGCAGCCTCACCTATGGTGAATGTTTGCTGGCGGGTGAAACTACTGACGAAGTACTGATCTCGACGCACGCGTGCCATCCATCGCTCGCGAACGACAACCTGTCCGGCATTGCAGTCGCAGCATTCCTGGCGCAAGCGCTGTCGCAACTGCCGCGACGCTATTCGTATCGCTTCCTATTTATCCCAGCCACGATCGGCTCGATCGCCTGGCTGGCGCTCAACCCGGATGCAGCCGCTCGGGTCAAGCACGGCCTGGTACTGGCCGGCGTTGGCGACGCCGGCTGTACGACATACAAGAGGAGTCGGCGCGGAAATGCCGAAATCGACCGCGCCGTGGAACAGGTGCTCAAACATTCCGGCGCGCGATACCAGATCGAAGAATTTAGTCCCTATGGCTACGACGAGCGGCAGTATTGCTCACCCGGTTTTAACCTAGCCGTCGGCTGTTTATCGCGCACGCCTTTCAGCCGCTATCCGCAGTACCACACGTCGGCTGACGACCTCGAGCTGGTGCGGGCGGAGTCGCTGGCCGACTCCTACACGAAGTGCCTGCAGATCTTCGAAGTGCTCGAGCGCAACCGTCGATACATCAACCTCAACCCCAAAGGCGAACCGCAGCTCGGCAAGCGCGGCCTGTATGACTCGGTCGGCGGGCGTTCCGATGCCAAGAGCTTTCAGTTGGCGATGCTTTGGTTGTTGAATCTTTCGGATGGCGGCTCAGACCTGCTCGACATCGCGCTGCGCGCCGGCCTGCCGTTCGGCGTGGTTCGCGAAGCGGCCGATGCTCTCGTGAGGGCCGGCTTGTTTGCATTGGCGCGGCCGGTGACCGAATAATGACTTCCCAGCGAAGACAGCGCGTTTAGACTTTTTCACTCGCTATCGGCACCGTCGTTGCTGGCCTTCTGCTTGCTGAAGTTGCACTGCAGATCATTGGAAAACCATCTCCCGAAATATCGGGTTGGAGATTCGGCGGGAAACCCTCGGAAACCAACCAGTTCGGCTTTCGTGGACAACCGATTCGCTACGAAAGCGACGATTTCGTGGTTGTTATGTTGGGAGACTCGCAAGTCAGCGCCTACGCCTGCGCTTTTGAGTGGATGCCGGAGCGCAGGCTGCAGCACTACCTGACCAGCAA
>JBGSWX010000153.1:0-2673 GCA_041751695.1 Burkholderiaceae bacterium
TGGCACGCGCCGGGGCCGGCGCCGACGTTGATGCTGAACATCTCGAACCTCGCCTGGTTCAACGATTCACTCGCGCTGCCGCAGCACCTGCAGATATCGCGCATGCGCGTGCTCGAGACGCAGCATCCAATGCTGCGCGCCACCAATACCGGCGCGACGGCCATCATCGATGCGCACGGCAACGTCGCAGCCCAGTTGCCGACCTTGACGGCCGGCGCCCTGAACGGCCAGGTGCAGGGGCATGAGGGGACGACGCCGTACATTCGCTACGGGAACTGGCCGCTTCTGCTGGTAGCGGGAGTGCTCGTGCTGATCGCCCTCCTTTTGAGGCGGCGGGGGATCGGTGATCCGTACAATCGTTCGCAATGATTACGTTTCAAGAAACCATCCTGCGGTTGCAAGACTATTGGAGTAAGCAGGGTTGCGCGCTGTTGCAACCGCTCGACCTCGAAGTCGGTGCGGGCACGTCGCACCCGGCGACGTTTCTGCGTGCGATCGGCCCGGAGCCATGGCGCGCGGCCTACGTGCAGCCGTCGCGCAGGCCGAAGGATGCGCGGTACGGCGAAAATCCAAACCGGTTGCATCAGCATCATCAGTATCAGGTGGTTCTGAAGCCATCTCCGCCCGACATCCTCGACGTTTATCTGGGTTCACTCGCTGCGCTGGGTATCGATCCGCTGGTCAACGACATCCGCTTCGTCGAAGACAACTGGGAAAACCCAACGCTCGGCGCCTGGGGGCTCGGGTGGGAAGTCTGGATGAACGGCATGGAGATCACGCAGTTCACCTACTTTCAGCAGGTCGGCGGGCTGGAGTGCAAGCCGATCACCGGCGAGATCACGTACGGACTCGAGCGCCTCGCAATGTATCTGCAGAACGTCGACAACGTTTTCGATCTCACCTACACGACATGGCGCGATCGTGGCGTCGAGAGACACTTGAGCTACGGCGATGTGTTTCATCAGAACGAGGTCGAGCAGAGCCGCTATAACTTCGAAGCGAGCGAGCCGCAGGTGTTGCTGGCCGAGTTCAACCTGTTCGAGGCCGAAGCGAAGCGGCTGATGGACGCCGAGCTCGCGCTGCCGGCCTATGAGATGGTGTTGAAGTGCGGCCACGTGTTCAATCTGCTCGACGCACGCGGCGCGATCAGCGTGACCGAGCGCGCGGCGTATATCGGCCGCTTCCGGGCGCTCTCGCGCGCTGTCGCGCAGAGCTACTACGAAGCGCGCGAGCGCCTCGGGTTTCCGATGATTGACGATGCGGCGAGGCTGCAGCCCAGCGCTTCCCCGGGCCGCCCCAAGGAGCGCGCTGGTCCCTCGTTGAGGGGCCGCGCGCAGCACGAGGGAGAAGGAATGAGTTCCCTCGGGGGAACCGCGCGTAGTGCCAGGGGGCAACATTGAGCGCTTCGCTGCTCGTCGAGATTCATACCGAAGAGTTGCCGCCGAAAGCGCTTAAGGTTTTGTCGGAAGCATTCGGGTCGGGCATCGAGAAAGGATTGCGCGCGCGCCGGTTTCTGCCGGCCGAAAGCGAGACCACCGCGTACGCGTCGCCGCGTCGGCTCGCGGTGCACTTGACGCACGTGGCCAAGCGCTCGGCCGATGCGCCGTTTCGTCAGAAGCTGTTGCCGGTGGCGATCGGGCTCGACGCCGACGGTCGTGCGACGCCGGCGCTGCATAAAAAGCTTGCGGCGATCGGCGTGGGAGTCGACGTCCGAAAGTTGCAGCACGAAAGCGACGGCAAGCAGCAGGTGCTGGTCTACGAAGGACAGAAGCCCGGTGAGTTGTTGATTACTGCGCTGCAGTCGGTGGTCGATGAAACGATCGCTGCGCTGCCGATCCCGAAATTGATGAGCTATCAGCTCGCCGACGGCATGACGACGTCCAGGTTCGTTCGGCCCGCGCATCGATTGATTGCAATGCATGGACACGCAGTAGTGCCGGTGCATGCGCTCGGCCTGCAGGCCGGCACCAAAACGCACGGCCATCGCTTCATGGCGCCGGGCGAATTACCCGTTCACTCGGCCGACACCTACGCCGAGCAGCTGCTGGAAGAAGGCTCGGTGATCGCCTCGTTTGGCGAACGGCGCGCGAAGATCGAGTCGCTGCTGCGCGCGCAAGCCGAGAAGCATGTCGCCATCGCCGTCGTTCCGGACGCGCTGCTCGATGAGGTCACCGCGCTGGTCGAGTGGCCGGTGGTTTACGACTCGACGTTCGAGCCCGAGTATCTCGCGGTGCCTCCGGAGTGTTTGCTGCTGACGATGCAGCAAAATCAAAAGTACTTTGCCTTGACCGACCACGCGGGGGCGCTTACGAACCGGTTCCTGCTCGTGTCCAACATCGAGGCGAACGACGGCGGCGATGCGATTCGCGCCGGCAATGCGCGCGTGGTAAGGGCGCGGCTGGCCGATGCCAAGTTCTTCTACGACCGGGATCGCCGGCAGACCTTGGACAGCCGCGTCGCCGGGCTGGCGGACGTCGTTTACCACGGCAAGCTTGGCTCGCAATTACAACGCGTCGAGCGCGTGGCGAGCATCGCGGCCGGCGTCGCTCACGAACTTAGTGTCGATGCGGTACAGGTCGAGCGCGCGGCGCGGCTGGCCAAGGCCGACCTGCGCACGCTGATGGTCGGTGAGTTTCCGGAGTTGCAGGGCGTGATGGGTGAGTACTACGCGCA
>JBGSWX010000154.1:0-6885 GCA_041751695.1 Burkholderiaceae bacterium
GAACTCGTCGATCTCCAGGCCTTTGACCACCTCAAACTTGCCGCTGGCGCACACGCACGGCACGCCGTAAATGATGTCCGATGGGATGCTGTAGCTGCCATCGGAGGCGACACCCATCGTCACCCACTTGCCGTGGGTTCCTGCCACCCAGTCGCGCACGTGATCGATCGCGGCGTTGGCGGCCGATGCGGCCGACGACAGTCCGCGCGCTTCGATGATCGCCGCGCCGCGCTTGCCGACCTTTGGAATGTAGGTATCGCGATACCAGGCGTCGTCAATCATTGGCTTGGCTGCCTTGCCGTCGATCGTCGCAAAGCGCAGATCGGGATACATCGTGGGCGAGTGATTTCCCCATACGATCAGCTTTTCGATGGCGGACACTGGCTTGCCGGTCTTGGCCGCCAATTGCGACAGCGCGCGGTTGTGATCGAGCCGCATCATCGCGGTAAAGCTCGCCTTCGGCAGCGAGGGCGCCGATTTCATCGCAATGTACGCATTGGTGTTCGCTGGGTTGCCCACCACCAGTACCTTGACGCTGCGTTTGGCTGCTGCATCGAGCGCCTTACCCTGCGCCATGAAAATCTGCGCGTTGGCTGCCAGCAAATCCTTGCGCTCCATGCCGGGGCCGCGCGGGCGCGCGCCCACCAGCAGTGCGACGTCCGACTCCTTGAACGCGCCCCCCGGATCGCCGTGCGCCTCCATGTCCGCCAGCAGCGGAAAGGCGCAATCCTCAAGCTCCATCATCACGCCCTTGAGCGCTTTCTGCGCCTTCTCGTCCGGGATCTCCAGTAGTTGCAGGTGCACCGGCTGCTCCATGCCCAGCATCTGACCGGACGCGATGCGGAACAGCAGCGCATATCCGATCTGCCCGGCAGCGCCCGTCACGGCAACGCGAACGGGGGTTTTACTCATATGGTTTCGTTCTCCGGAGTTCAGCGATAAGGCTAGCCGCGCTCGGCATGCGAGCTACGGCGAAGCGCGCGAGTCTACTGCGCAGAAAGCGACTTGTCATCGTGCTCTTATATAAGATAGATGACATCTTGTAAAGCTATGTGCTGAAATGTCGCCATGAGCACGTCCGTTCGCCGCGCGCCGGCAGAGACAAAAGTTGCTGCGATTTACGCGCCGCTTTATCGGCAGATCAAGGACTTGATCGTGCAGGCGCTCGAGCGCGCGGAGTGGAAGCCCGGCGAGCTGATTCCAAGCGAGCTGGAGCTGGCGGCCCGTTTCCACGTCAGTCAGGGCACCGTGCGCAAGGCGGTCGATGAGCTGTCGAGCGAGCATCTGCTGGTGCGCCGCCAGGGCAAGGGCACGTTCGTGGCTACCCATCACGAAGCGCGTGCTCAGTTTAGATTCTTGCGTGTGGTGCCCGACGAGCACGACCCGGTGCCCGCGGTCAGCCGCTACCTGGAATGCAAACGCGTCCGGGCCCCGGCAGAGATCGCGCAACAGCTCGCCACCAAGCCTGGCGATCCGCTCGTTTATCTGCGGCGGGTGCTGAGTTTTGACGATGCACCGATCGTGCTCGATGAGATATGGCTGCCCGGCAACGTGTTCCGCAAGCTGAACGCGGAGCGGCTCGCGCAGTACAGCGGGCCGCTTTATGGTCTGTTCGAAACCGAATTCGGAACCCGCATGATCCGCGCCGAGGAGCGAATCCGCGCAGTGGCGGCCACTACCGATGCGGCTCGGCTGCTGAAGGTCACGCCGGGAGCTCCGCTGTTGCTGGTCGAGCGGGTTTCTTTCACCTACGGTGAGCGGCCGGTTGAAGTACGGCGCGGCTTGTCGGTCACCGAGCACTATCACTACCGCAACACGCTTGCCTAACTGTTCACGCTGCTGATTTGGTTCAGTGCAACATTTCAGTCAGAATACCGCTCGGAGATGAATCGATTCATATCACCGGCTTCCGATGAGTCCCTTCACCACAGAAAAACAACCCCGGCCGCAGTTTCGCAATCTCGGATTACCGCAACTGGTGACATACCGGCTGCCGATGGCGGGGCTGGTGTCGATCATGCATCGGATCAGCGGTGCGGTGCTGTTTCTGGCGTTGCCGTTTCTGTTGTGGCTGTTTGACCTGAGCTTGACCTCGGAGCTGAGCTTCGAGCGGCTGCGCGGCGTGGCATCCAACGCCTTCATCAAGCTGATCCTGCTGCTCCTCATTTGGGGCTTCTTTCACCATCTGATCGCCGGCATCCGATATCTGCTGCTCGATCTGCATATCGGCATCGATCTCAAATCGTCGCGCACCAGCGCGATTGCGGTGTACGCGGTCAGCCTGCCGCTGACGTTCATCGCGGCGCTCAAATTGTTTGGGGCGATCTGATGGCGCATTCAGCCGCCGGGATCGGCGCCAGGCGGCTGGTGGTCGGGGCGCACTATGGGCTGGCCGGATTCCTCGCGCAGCGCGTCACTTCGGTCGTGCTGACGCTTTGGGTGTTGCTGGTCGGGGCCCGCGTGCTGTTCGGCCCGTTGACGTACGAAAGATGGGCGGAGCTGTTCGCGCCGCTGCCGATGAAGATCGCCACGCTGATCGCGCTGCTTTCGCTGCTCTACCACGCGTGGATCGGCGTGCGCAACATTTGGATGGACTACGTTTCGCCGGTGTGGGCGCGGCTGTTACTGCAGGTGATTACCGTGCTCTACCTGGTCGCCTGCGCCGTGTGGTCGGTGCAGATCCTCTGGACCGCCTGAGCGATGGCAATCGCAAGGCGTCGCTTTGATGCAGTGATTGTCGGCGCCGGCGGCGCCGGCATGCGCTGCTCTCTGCAGCTTGCCAATGCGGGACTGAACGTCGCCGTGCTGTCGAAGGTGTTTCCGACGCGCTCGCACACGGTGGCGGCGCAGGGCGGCATCGGTGCTGCGCTCGGCAACATGACCGAGGACAATTGGCTGTGGCACATGTTCGACACGGTCAAGGGCTCCGATTATCTCGGTGACCAGGATGCGATCGAGTTCATGTGCCGCGAGGCGCCGAATGTCGTGTACGAACTTGAACACTTCGGCATGCCGTTTGACCGCAACCCTGATGGCACGCTGTATCAGCGTCCGTTCGGCGGGCACTCGGCGCACTTCGGTGAGAAGCCAGTGCCGCGTTCGTGCGCGGCGGCCGACCGCACCGGGCACGCGCTGCTGCATACGCTGTATCAGCGCAACGTGGCATCTCGCACGCAGTTCTTCGTCGAATGGATGGCGCTCGATCTGATTCGCAATGCCGACGGCGACGTGGTCGGCGTGATCGCGCTCGAGATTGAAACCGGCGAGCCGATGATCTTCGAGGCGAAAGTCACGGTGCTCGCAACCGGCGGCGCAGGACGCATCTGGGAAGCATCGACCAACGCGTACATCTGCACCGGCGATGGAATGGGAATGACGGCGCGGGCCGGAATTCCCCTCGAAGACATGGAGTTCTGGCAGTTCCACCCGAGCGCAGTGGCGGGCGTCGGCGTGCTGATCACCGAAGGTGTCAGAGGTGAAGGCGGCATTTTGATCAACTGCAACGGTGAGCGTTTCATGGAGCGCTATGCACCCACGCTGAAGGATCTGGCGCCGCGTGACTTTGTTTCGCGTTCGATGGACCAGGAGATCAAGGAAGGGCGCGGCTGTGGTCCGAACAAGGACCATGTGCTGCTGAAGCTCGATCATCTGGGCGCTGCAACGATCATGAAGCGATTGCCGTCGATTCGCGAGATTGCGATCAAGTTTGCAAACGTCGATCCGATCCGCGAGCCGATTCCGGTGGTGCCGACGATTCACTATCAAATGGGCGGCATTCCGACCAACTACTCCGGCCAGGTCGTCACGCCCGAAGGCGGCAACCCCAACGTTATCGTCGACGGCTTGTACGCGATCGGAGAATGCGCGTGCGTCAGTGTGCACGGCGCGAACCGGCTGGGTACCAATTCGCTGCTCGACTTGCTGGTGTTCGGCCGCGCAGTCGGTAATCACGTTATCGCGCAAAAGGTGGCCGAGCAGGGGCACAAGAGTTTTCCGGCCGACGGCGGCGAGTCGACATTGTTGCGCCTGGCCGCGCTCGATGCGGCAAGTAACGGCGAGCGCGTGCAGGATGTCGCCAACGCGATTCGCAAGACGATGCAGTGGCATTGCGGCGTGTTTCGCACCGGGCCCATGTTGGACGAGGGGGTACGCGAGATCATGGCGCTTGCAGAACGTGCGCAACGCGTCTCGATCGATGATAAGTCGAAGGTTTTCAATACCGCGCGCATCGAGGCGCTCGAGCTGGAGAACCTGGTCGAGACCGCGAAGGCAACGATCGTGTCCGCGGCCGCGCGCACCGAAAGCCGGGGTGCTCACGCGCGTGAGGATTTTCCCGAGCGAGACGACGTCAACTGGATCAAGCACTCGCTGTATTACTCGCACGGCAATCGTCTCGACTACAAGCCGGTCAATATGAAGCCGTTGAGCGTCGAGACGTTCGAACCCAAGCGCAGAACGTTTTAGGAAACAAGACCATGACTTCGAGCATCGGACAATGACTTCGAGCATCGCAGCCGAACCGCCCGCGACAGCGGGCGCACCGTCGGTGTCGCGCACGGTGCAATTCGAGATCTATCGCTACGACCCGGACAAGGACTCGCAGCCCTACATGCAGAAGCTGCAGGTCGCGCTGCAGCCGGGCGATCGAATGCTGCTCGACGCGTTGATTCGCATCAAGGCTGAGGTCGACGACAGCCTTTCACTGCGCCGCAGCTGCCGCGAGGGCGTGTGCGGATCCGACGCGATGAACATCAATGGAAAAAATGGGCTCGCGTGCGTGACCAATTTGCGCGACCTGAAGGAGCCGATCGTCCTGCGGCCGATTCCCGGCTTGCCCGTCATCCGCGACCTGATCGTCGACATGTCGCAGTTTTTCAAGCAATACGAGTCGATCAAGCCTTATCTGATCAACGACACCCCGCCGCCGGAAAGGGAGCGGTTGCAATCGCCGGCGGAGCGCGAAGAGCTCAACGGGCTATATGAGTGCATCCTGTGCGCGTGCTGCTCGACCGCGTGCCCGTCGTTCTGGTGGAATCCCGACAAGTTCGTCGGCCCCGCGGGCTTGCTGCAGGCGTATCGGTTCATTGCCGATTCGCGCGATCAGGCGACCAATGAGCGCCTCGACAACCTCAATGATCCGTATCGGCTGTTCCGCTGCCACACGATTATGAATTGTGTCGATGTATGCCCGAAGAATCTGAATCCGACATTGGCGATCGGCAAAATCAAGGAGCTGTTGGTGCGGAGGGCGGTGTGATGCTCGACTCCGCTGCTTTGGTGCTGGCGCGCAAGCGATTGCGCTGGCGCGCGCGCCGCGGCTTGCTTGAAAACGACGTGATCGTCTCGCGCTTCTTCGAGCGCCATGGCGACCGGTTGACGAGCGACGACATGATCTCGATCGAGGCCCTGCTCGATCTGCCCGAGAACGAGCTGCTCGACCTGTTGCTGGCGCGCACCGAGTTGCCGGGCGCGCTCGATGTTCCCGACGTACGCGCGATGTTGCATCGTCTGCGCGCTAACTGAAGTCATCACCAGGACCGCCACGATGGCACTCGATCCCTCGAACAAGAAAGCGACGCTGAGTTTTTCTGATGGCGCCACCGCGCTCGAGCTGCCCATTCATGCAGGGACCATCGGCCCCGACGTGCTCGACATACGCCAGTTGTACGGGAAGACCGGCAAGTTCACGTACGACCCCGGATTCATGTCCACCGCGGCGTGTGATTCTTCGATCACCTACATCGACGGTGACAAGGGCGAGCTGCTCTACCGCGGCTATCCGATCGAGCAGCTGGCGACGCAATGCGACTACCTGGAGATCTGCTATTTGCTGCTCTACGGCGACTTGCCGAATGCGACGCAGAAGAAGGATTTCGACAAGACGGTGCGGTATCACACGATGGTCAACGAGCAGATGCAGTTTTTTCTGCGCGGGTTCCGGCGCGATGCGCATCCGATGGCGGTGATGACCGGCCTGGTCGGAGCAATGTCGGCGTTCTATCCGGACTCGATGAACCTGAACGACCCGCAGCAGCGCGAGATTTCCGCGCACCGCTTGATCGCAAAGATGCCGACCCTGGTGGCGATGGCGTACAAGTACACGGTTGGCCAGCCGTACGTTTACCCTCGCAACGATCTGAGCTATGCGGCGAACTTCATGCGCATGATGTTCGCTACGCCGTGCGAGGAATACAAAGTCAACGACGTGCTGGTGCGCGCGATTGACCGCATCTTCATCCTGCACGCCGATCACGAGCAGAACGCTTCGACGTCGACGGTGCGGCTGTGCGCTTCGTCGGGCACCAATCCGTTTGCGGCAATCGCCGCCGGCGTGGCGTGCTTGTGGGGCCCAGCACACGGCGGCGCCAACGAAGCGGCGCTAGGCATGCTGCACGAGATTCAGCGCAACGGCGGAGTGGGCAAGATCGGCGAATTCATTGCCAAGGTGAAGGACAAGAGCTCCGAAGTCAGATTGATGGGCTTCGGCCATCGCGTCTACAAGAATTACGATCCGCGCGCCAAGCTGATGCGCGAGACCTGTCACGAGGTGTTGAAAGAGCTCGGGTTACAGGACGACCCGCTGTTCAAACTGGCCATGGCGCTGGAAAAAATCGCGCTGGAAGACGACTATTTCGTCAGCCGCAAGCTGTACCCGAACGTCGACTACTACTCGGGCATCGTACAAAAAGCGATCGGCATTCCGGTGCCGCTTTTTACCGCGATCTTTGCGCTGGCGCGCACGGTCGGTTGGATTGCGCAGTTAAACGAGATGATCGCCGATCCCGAGTACAAGATCGGTCGGCCGCGGCAGCTGTACGTCGGCGCCACGCGGCGCGACGTCGTGCCGATCGGCAAGCGCGGCGCGGACAAGAAGGAGCGCGGCGC
>JBGSWX010000155.1:0-1813 GCA_041751695.1 Burkholderiaceae bacterium
CTTCCATGTCGACCAGATAGTCATCGACCAGACGCTTGAAATATCGGTAGGAAAGCACAGCGGGCACCGCGATGATGATGCCGAGCGCGGTCGAATACAGCGCGACTGAAATGCCCCGCGCAAGATCCTGGGGGTTCGACCCAGCCTGCTGGGAAGCGAAGATCGCGATCATGCCCACAACGGTTCCCAACAAACCCAGCAAGGGCGCGATGGAGCCGATCGAACCCAGCAGCGTCAAATTTTTCGTCAGCCGGTTCGCGACGACCGCGCCTGCGGCTTCGATCTGCTGCATCGCACCTTCACGCGTGGCACGCTCATTGCGCAACCCTGCAGCCAGCACGCGCCCCAGCGGCGAATTGGCTTCCAGCTTTGCAACCACCTCGGGACTCAGTTGCCTTTTCTTCCAGATACCAAGCACATCGCTGAGTAGCGCAGTCGGAACAACTTTCTTCCTCTGCAACGCGATCGCACGTTCGATAATCAGCGCCAGTGCAAGAATGGACGCAAGGATCAGCGGCCAGACCGGCCAGCCAAGTTCAGCGATGATGGCAAACAACGGAGATCCTTTGCGTTGAGTAGTAGGTGCGCGAGCGCGCACTGTAGAGATGCCTTCGATGTGCAGCAAGTTTCCACAGAACCTGTGGACAAGTATGTGAAGAAGTCGCGGCGGGAGCCTCTAACCCTTTGTTGCAACGTGCTTTGTACTGAATGCACAGCCGTTAGGCAATGTGTGTAAGTCCATGATTCGGAACACCTTAACCTAATCGTGCCGCCGCCAAAGCTCGCGCATCCGCGCGATCCGCAAAACACCTCACTGTGTGGACAGGTCTGCTTGGAAACCCGCATGGCGCTTGACTTCGACCAGCCCGACGCAACAAATTCGCGGCCCGCGATGACGGTTTCCGCGCTGAACCGCGCAGTTTCCGGGTTGCTCGAGCGCAGTTTCCCACTGGTGCGGGTTCGCGGCGAGATAGCCAGCCTGACGCGCGCCGCGAGCGGACATACCTATTTCGCACTGAAGGATCGAAGTGCGCAGGTGCGGTGCGTGATGTTCCGTGCCCGCAGCCAGTTATTAGAGTGGAGTCCGCGCGAGGGGGATGAAGTTGAGGTCAATGCAGTCATCTCGTTCTACGAAGCACGCGGGGAGTTTCAGCTCGGTGTTGAGTTCATGCGTCGCGCGGGGCAGGGCCGCCTGTTCGAGGAATTTCTGCGGCTCAAGGCATTGCTTGCGAGCGAGGGATTATTCGCACTTGAGCGCAAACGTGAGTTGCCGCGAATTCCCGGGCGCGTTGCCGTCATAACGTCTTTGCAGGCGGCGGCGTTAAGTGATCTGGTGACGACGTTGTGTCGCCGAGCGCCTTATGTCGGCGTGATGATCTACCCGGTTCCAGTGCAGGGCGCAGGCGCCGGCGGCGAAATCGCCGAGATGCTGAAGCGAGTATCAAAGCGGGCGCACGCAGACGGGCTCGACGTCGTGCTGCTTGTACGGGGCGGCGGCTCGATCGAAGATCTTTGGGCGTTCAATGACGAACGAGTCGCGCGTGCAATCGTGGCTTGCACGATTCCGGTAGTCGTCGGTGTCGGCCATGAAAGCGATGTCACGATTGCTGACTTCGCAGCCGATCTGCGGGCTGCAACGCCGACGGCGGCGGCGGAGCTTGCTGCACCCTCAGCCACCGAATTGATCGGCGAATTTCAGCAACGCGTAGCGCAATTGCAGAAACTGCAGGCACATCGACTACAGGCAATCGCGCAGAGGGTTGATTACGCTCAGCGCTCCCTTGCAACACCTCGCATGCCGCTCGCGGCGTTG